>CAMWXQ010000113.1 GCA_947178235.1 uncultured Muribaculaceae bacterium | reverse complement strand
CGTCAAGCTTGGCTATCTGCTCCTCGATGAGTACATCGGCGCGGTAGCGCTTCTTCGAGTCGCGGTTGTCGATCAGAGGATCGTTGAAGGCATCCACGTGGCCCGAAGCCTTCCAGATGGTCGGGTGCATGAAGATGGCCGAGTCGATGCCCACGATGTTCTCGTGCAGGAGGGTCATCGAATCCCACCAGTAGCGTTTGATGTTGTTTTTGAGCTCGACGCCGTTCTGGCCGTAGTCATAGACAGCCGAGAGGCCGTCATAGATTTCGGACGAAGGGAACACGAAGCCATACTCCTTGGCGTGGCTCACAATTTTCTTGAAAACGTCTTCCTGGGTTGCCATAGTCTTCTGAGGTATCTTTGATGTTTGTTTGAGTTATCTTGATTTTAATTTTGAACTGCAAAGATACACATTTTTTCCCAATCTCCCCCACCCCACCACGAAAAAAGCACCCGACACACATTGTTTACTACATTGAAGCGTTGATACCCCCGAGGTGTTCCGTTTCGGTCATGGAAATGGAATGAGTGGAACAGTGTTCCGCTGTTGCGGCTCCCCGAGTGGAACGGAACAGTACGACGCAACTATCACCCTAACGCCAACATTGTCCGCCACGCCGTAGGGAGATGCCTTCGGCATGTAAAATGTGGTGTACGCCCAAATTACCCCCCATTATTATATCCGCAATTTGAACATGCCTACAGTACATGACAATTTTTATGAGCCATTGCCCTTCATCTCGGTTTCATCGCCTACGGATGTTTTCCAAATGTCAGTGACAACAATATCCAATCCACATGAGAATATGCTGAAACGTCTGCGGCCGTTGGATTTCATTATTGGAATCGATGTCTGAGCGGACTTCACAATGCCTTCGATGAAAGCGCAGGCATATGCGATGAGGACAATGGAGAGCATGTTCTCAAATCTGCCGTTGATGGGAAAATGGGTCTGTTCCATGTTGAATCCGGCTGTTTTCATTGCTCTGAAAGCGGTCTCGATCTGCCATCGGAGCCTGTACATCTTGTCTGTGAAATTGGATCCCACGGGTGTCGCAAGGATGAGCAGGCTGTCTTCATCGGATGCCTTGCGACGGAGTGCATATATACGGACGCTCTTGTTGCCGCTGACTATGTACTGGTGGGCCAGCACCACACTTTGTCCGATGGCGAGCGAAGAGAGGATGACTTTCAGCTTGCGGTTGTTGCTTTTGGCTGGATCATGTACATAGCAGTTCTCCCTGAGCCTCAGGCAATAAGGTATCTTCATCATGTCAAGCCACCTCATGAAGTTGGTGTACCCGAATTCCCTGTCGGCAACCAGACACTCTATCCGATGGACAGGTATTATGTCTAGCGCACTCTCCATGAAGGAAATTTGCTCGGTGAAATTAGTTGTCCCGCGCTTGTCGTAAGTGGTGAAGTATATCGGTATGGATATGCCGTCGAAGCATATCCCTATGGTAAGGATGTTGTAGATCCGCCTCCCGAGCTCCCACGTGGTACGGTCCATGGTGAGGATGTATTTCTTCTGTGGGGGCAAACTCCTGACTATGGCCTTGCCGACGGCCTCTGCATGGAATATGCCCAACGCCAGGAGCCGCCCTATCCTCCGGACCGTCGACATGGCATTTGTCTCCGGAAAGGCCGCGCGCGCAAGCCTCACCAGGTTTACCGACAATGTCGAAAGCAAGGCGCGTATCAGCGCCTCGATACATTTTCTGTGGAAAGTTGCAATCCCTTGACCCAAATGGCAGTCAGAATTGTTCTTAAAGTATCCATGTGGCATTCGGGTTTGTGGTCACTTTTCTTTAATTCAAAACAAACCGAATCGCCACATTTTTATGTCCCTGCCTTTCAATACATTATTTTTGCCTCGGTTTAACAGTAATTATCCTAAATCAACATTTATCATTGATTGGCAGTAATTTAAAAATTGTCTTGTACTGTAAAATTACATATATAGTAATTTACACAGATACAAGGTAGAATTATGGCCGAAAGAATAAACAAAAAGAGTAAAAAAAGGCCTTGTGAGGTCGTTTTAGTCCAAGCAGAATGGTGGAAATATACAAATTAGACCTTTTGTGGCTCGGGGTATGGTTAATGACCCGAGCGGCCTCTTTGGGGGAAATCCCTCTGCTTACTTCCATTTCAAGTTGCATCTTTTCTTTCTCCTGTTGCGTTTTACGCTCTTTTAATCGTCCGATTTCCTCTGCTTGCACACGAATAGTCTGATCTTTAGACTGGATAATATCCAATAACTGCTCACCCATAACGCTGGAGGATAAATTGGCAGGTGACTCGTCTATAAACATCGTTCCCTCTCCCATAATGACCCAATTAAGATTGATTTCCGGGTATGGCGATTTCAAGCCGCGCAACAAATCAAGAGATAACCGTTTCCGGCATCCCTTTATATCACTAATAGCAGCCTTGTTTGTACCGATTTTCTCAGCGACTGCAACATAGCCGCTTATGATTCCGAGTGCTTTGAGTTCGTCAAATACCACAATAAATCTGACATTTTTTCATACATTTTTCGCTTTGAGTATGAAACTTTACGACTATTTATTTAGTAGTATGATTTCTAATACTAACTTTGCAGTGAGTTAAAAAATTGACAGCCACCAATTTTACGAAAAATCGATGACATAACAGCAAACTAAAAAGGGAATATGAATACCGGAAGCTAGACACCCTCGAATGCAAAGAGCGCAAGACACTCTGAACTGATCAAATATGTAGAGCATCAGATTCGCCGCCATGAGGAAATCAGAAACGGAAGCATGGAAGACCTTAACTCCAATTTTGAGTGGAGCACGGAGATAATCTATAAGGTAAATCTCAAAATCACATTCTTCCGCAATCTGCTCACCACAATCCCAGCAGAAGATTACACCGAGGAATACGCAAAGTTCATTTTGCGTCACGAGGCAGCACACGCAGCAGATGACATCATGCACCAGCTGTAGTAACGGAGTGGTAAATCTTGCCCGCCGATGGGAGTTTGAGAAATACAACGATATTCACCACATCGCACTCAATCTTCTTGACCGCCTTGAACCGGACGATGAAGAATGACAACAAAAGAAAATACCAAATCCCTGCGTTCAGTGACGCGCAGACTAATAAAGGCTCACGGCGAGGTTTCCGGGGTTGCCGACTTTATGTAGGCACGACTGTCAACCGAATATGACCGGGCAATGAGCAGGGAGTATGGTAGGGTTTACCGTGTACTCGGAACCATAGAGGAGCAGATAGCCAAAATAAGCAATCAATTAACAAATCTCAAAAAAATAAGATGGAACGTAAAATAATCATTGTAATTACAGGCGAGGAGAGCCGCTATATTCAAAAGGTACTTCAAGTTTCCACTACAACCGTTTGGCACGCTGTAAAGTATATCCGCAATAATGATATACACAAGAAGATCCGCAAGTTTGCGATTGAGCGCGGCAACTCTCAGATGGTATTCGCGCCAGAGTTTGACACCATCTTCACCACTAATCACGAGGACGCCGACGGCGAAATGACCGAATACATGATGCAGGTCTTCGAGAATGGCGCAACCTTGGAGGGCAACCGAAGCACCGGACTGGCAGCGGTTCGCAACAAGCGCGGGGAAATAAAAGGAGAATGTCAAAATCTCCACATTTCAGAGCTTAAAGCCATACAAGAGGTGGCGATGAACCTATAAAAATCTGCGCCTCAATAACACCCTTTGCATAAGCCACGCTGAACTGACTGACGGCATTATAACGATGGACGTTCTGAAAAATCAACGTCGCCAGGATAAGGTTGTGCAGGTTCAGCGGGTGTGTTATGGTACTCCCGCACTCTACGCCGTGGAGAGTCTGCCCTCGAAATACCGGGCAGAGGTTAAACGGCGTTTCCCCGACCCCGAAGCACAAGCCAAGACACGGGCATTTATTGATACGATAGTTATTGACAATGCCGCCACAGCTTACTACGAGGGAGTGAGCATAGAGGGAGCGCGGGGATTGAGCGACGAAAAACGGATGCTCTACACCAACTCGGACTCAATACTGAACGCTTGCCGCGCAAGGCTTATGGAATCCGCCGCAGAGCAGCGTAAGGTCGGCAAGAGACGCCGGGTAAAAATGAGCAATTTTTGGGCAGCTGTGGCGGAGCATCTTCCTCGCGTTGCCGAAATCTTCCCTCACTCGCTCCCCGAAATCCATGCGTATTGCAGCGCAAATACAATGACTTTTTCAAGGACGGCACGACCAACTACGAGGTTTTGATTTCCGGCAAATTGCGCAACAAGAATGCTGCGCGGGTTGCCACCCCGGAGCAGGTCGCCCTCATTACAAAATTCATCGACTATCATACCAATCCCGACTGCCAAGAGGTGGCCGATTATTACAACACCGTCTGCGAGGCGTTGGATTGGAAGAAGATCGACCGCCGCAAAGTTTGGATCTGGGCACAGCGGTTCGGATGGGCGGCGGACGCAGGACGCGGCGCAAAGGAATTTATGAACACCCGCGCAATGCAAGTCAAGAGATTCGCCCCGACCACGCCAATGTTGTATTTGACCCTCGACGTTTGGCCGGTGGAGCTATACTACAAGATGCGCACTGAGGGGAAGCGCAGCGGGCGCACCACCTACTGCAACCGCAGGACGGTGGTAGTGGTACTCGACCCATTCAACAAATACCCCATAGGGTACGCGATCGGGACGCAGGAAAACCCCGAACTGATAAAGGCGGCACTCCGCAACGCTGTGAACCATACAGCGGAACTCTACGGCAAACGTCTGCGCCCCGTGCAGATTCAGAGCGACAATTACCAAATCAAGGTTATGCTCCCGACCTACGGAATAGCCGAATATGTAACTCCCGCACAGATAGGCAACGCCAAGGCCAAAGTCATAGAGCCATATTTCAAATGGCTCAATCATAAATACGCGAAAAAATGTGCGGACAACTGGAGCGGATGTGGCATAACCTCCCGCAAGGAGAGCCAACCCAACCTCGACTGGCTCAACGCCCACAAGGGGCAGATACCGGAGGAGGCCGAGGATCGCGGACAGATAGAGTGGATCGTCGTATCGGCACGCGCCCTCAACCGGGAGTAGTATGTAGCCGGCCGCCCCCTCCCATCTCCTGCCGATGACAACCGAGAGCTCCCG
>CAMWXQ010000112.1 GCA_947178235.1 uncultured Muribaculaceae bacterium | reverse complement strand
GTCTTTGGCATAATCGGGGTGCAAATTTAGCCAATCCCCGCCGAGAAACAAAAGAAAATTTGCCCTTCCGCCCGATTTTCACTAAATTTACACCCCGAAAACTCATCCGAACCGACAAAACCACCCCCAACGACCATGGCCGCAGCCAACGCAACCTTCCAGGATGTCCGCTCGCAGATACTCACGGGCAATACTGCCCCAGTCTATCTGCTTCACGGCGAGGAAGGATACTTCATAGATGAGCTCGTGAAAGACTTCGAGACGCTCGTGCCCGAGGATCTGCGCGACTTCAACCTCTACAATGTCTATGCGCCCGAGACCGATATGGCTACGGTCGAAGAGCTCTGCCGCAAGTTCCCCATGATGGCCGAGAAGCAGGTCGTAATCCTCCGCGAGGCGCAGGCGATCCGTGCCGATCAGCTCAACTATCTGCATCACTACGTCACACGCCCCAACCCTCAGACGGTGCTGGTCATCTGCTGCCGCGGCGCACAGGCCAAGGGTAAGGATCTGCTGGATGCCGTGAAGAAGAATGGCGTGACCTTCCTCGCCAAACGTCTCTCGGACCGGGATGTCCTACCAGCCGTCTCGTCTATCGTTAAGGAAAAAGGGCTCAACATCGATCCCAAGGCACAGATGATGTTGCGCGACTTCATCGGCACGGATCTCGCCAAACTGTACAGCGAGATTGACAAGCTCGCCTTGATCCTCGGTGCCGGGGCAATGATTACCCCCGAGGCGGTAGAGCGCAACGTTGGCATCTCGAAGGACTACAACAACTTCGAGCTCGTAGATGCCATCAATACCCGCAACGCCCTCAAAGCTTTCGCCATCGTCGAGTATTTCCGCAACAATCCGAAGAACAACCCGACGGTCGTGACAGTCAGCACCCTCTTCGGCCATTTCAGCAATATTCTCATCTACCACTACACCGCCGACAAAACCCAAGACGGATACATGACTGCCCTCGGCTATCGTCAGCCCTGGCAGCTGCGCAAGATCGAGGCCGGGGCCCGCAACTACTCTGTCCGTCAGACCATCGAGATCGTATCGGCCCTGCGCGAGTGTGACACACGCTCGAAGGGTATCGGGTCGAGGACAGGCGAATACGATCTGCTCCACGACCTTGTATTCCGCATCCTCACGGCCCGCGGTATAATAGAGGTGTGAGAGAATTTGGAAATCTCCCCGAATAATCGTAATTTTGCGGAGTAATGAACGACGACAAGCGCACCCGCACGCTCCACAGGGCCTTCGAGCAATACATCGCAGGCTCACGTATGCGCTCGACCCCCGAGCGGCTTGCGATTCTCGATGCCGTTTCGCGTCAGAAGGGGCGTTTCGGTACACGCGAGCTCACCGAGGCACTCGCCTCGCTCAACTTCAAGGTCAGCCGCGCCACACTCTACAACACACTCTCGATGTTGCAGGAGGCCGGCATCGTTGCGCGCCGTCCCTCGGTCGACGGCACCGGCGACACGGCGGCGATGTGGGAGGTCGCCGAGGAGCGCAACAGGGTCGGCTTCACACTGGTGTGTACGGTGTGCGGTCGGCGTCGTGCTGCGCGCGACCCATCGTTGGGGCGTCAGCTGCTGTCGCGCCGCTTCGCCACGTTCATGACCACCGGGGTCGAGGTCTGCATATCGGGCCTATGCTCGCGGTGTCGCAAGAAACAGACAATCTAAACACAACCATAACAGACAGAAAATGAAAGTAGACGTGCTTCTCGGCCTCCAATGGGGCGACGAAGGTAAAGGCAAAGTGGTGGACGTGCTCACCCCCCGCTACGATGTGGTTGCCCGTTTCCAGGGCGGTCCCAATGCGGGCCACACCCTCGAATTCGAGGGCAAGAAATATGTGCTCCGCTCCATCCCCTCGGGTATCTTCCAGCATGGTCAGATAAATATCATCGGCAATGGCGTGGTCCTCGACCCCGTCCTCTTCCGTCAGGAAGCCGAGGAGCTCGAACGCAGCGGCGTCGACCTCCGTTCCATACTCCGTATCTCCAAGAAGGCGCACCTCATCACACCCACACACCGTCTGCTCGACGCGGCCAACGAGAAGGCCAAGGGTGGTAAGAAAATCGGCACCACCGGCAAAGGCATCGGCCCCACATACACCGACAAGATCTCGCGCAACGGCCTCCGTCTGGGCGACACCTTTGTCAACTTCCCCGAGAAGTACGGCCCACTCCGTCAGCTCCACCTCGACCGCCTCGCCACACTCGGCGCTACCCCCGAGCCCGAACTGCTCGCCGACCTCGAAAAGACCTGGATGGATGCCATCGAGTACATCAAGACCTACGAGATCGTCGACTCCGAGCATCTCGTCAACAATCTCCTCCGCGAGGGTAAGAGCATCCTCTGTGAGGGCGCACAGGGCACACTGCTCGACATCGACTTCGGCTCGTACCCTTTCGTGACCTCGTCGAACACCATCACCTCGGGTGCATGTTCGGGTCTCGGCGTGGCCCCCAACAAGATCGGCGACGTATTCGGCATCTTCAAGGCATACTGCACCCGTGTCGGCAGCGGTCCCTTCCCCACCGAGCTCTTCGACGAGACCGGCAAGACCATCCGTGACCTCGGCCACGAGTATGGTGCCGTCACAGGCCGCGAGCGCCGCTGCGGTTGGATTGACCTCGTGGCTCTCCGCTATGCCATCATGATTAATGGCGTCACCCAGCTGATCATGATGAAGAGCGACGTCCTCGACGGATTCGACGAAATCAAGGCCTGTGTGGCCTACAAGGTCGACGGGAAGGAAACAACCGACTTCCCGTACTCGATCGAGGAGAATGTAGAGCCTATCTACGTCACCCTCCCCGGTTGGAAGACCGACATGACCAAGATGCAGAGCGAGGATGAGTTCCCCGCCGAGTTCAAGGCATACGTCGACTTCCTCGAAAAGGAGTTGGAGACCCCCATCGCCGTCGTATCCATCGGCCCCGACCGCTCGCAGACCATCGTCCGCGCAAAGGCAAAACTTAAATAATCCGGGTTTTACCCTGAAAAATAGCTATGATAGCTGATTCAGCTATCATAGCTATCATATTCATAAAACAGATTTCTTTTCCTTAAATCTCCCATGGCAAAAGTAAAACCTTTCAGGGGGATACGTCCCCCCAGGCACATGGTCACCGAGGTGGCCTCACGCCCCTATGACGTACTCAACTCCGAGGAGGCCCGCGCCGAGGCCGAGGGCAATCCCCGTTCCCTGTACCACATCATCAAGCCGGAGATCGACTTCGAACCCGGCACCGACGAGCACGACCCCAAGGTCTACGACAAGGCTGTCGAGAACTTCAATGCCTTCCAGTCCAATGGATGGCTCGTAGAGGATGATGCCGACCACTATTATATATATGCGCAGACCATGAACGGCCGTACCCAGTATGGCATAGTCGTGGCCGCCAATGTCGCCGACTATATGGAGGGACGCATCAAGAAGCATGAGCTCACCCGCCGAGACAAGGAGGAGGACCGCATGAAGCATGTCCGCGTCAACAACGCCAACATCGAGCCTGTGTTCTTCGCATTCCCGGACAATGAGAAACTCCAACAGATAATCGACACCGTCACCGCCGGCGAGCCCGAATATGACTTCACCGCCCCCGACGGCTTCGGTCATCACTTCTGGGTCGTCGAGGATCCCGAGACAATCAAGGCCATCACCGAGGAATTCGCAGCCATCCCGTCGCTCTATATTGCCGACGGACACCACCGCTCGGCGGCAGCCGCACTCGTGGGTCACGAGAAGGCCCAGGCCAATCCCGACCATCGCGGCGATGAGGAATACAATTACTTCCTCGCCGTAGCATTCCCCGCCTCACACCTCAATATCATCGACTACAACCGCGTCGTCCGCGATCTCAACGGCCTCACACCCGCCGAGTTCCTCGCCCGCCTCGAAGAGAACTTCATCGTCGAGCCCAAGGGGGACGGCGAGCCGTATCGTCCCCAGTCGCTCCACAACTTCTCGCTCTACCTCGACGGACGCTGGTATTCGCTAACCGCACGTCCCGGCACCTACAATGACGCCGATCCCATCGGTGTCCTCGACGTCACAATTTCGAGCGACCTTATCCTCCGCGACATCCTCGGCATCACCGACCTCCGCTCGGACAAGCGCATCGACTTCGTCGGTGGCATCCGTGGCCTCGGCGAGCTGAAAAAACGTGTCGACTCGGGCGAGATGGCGATGGCCCTGGCCCTCTATCCCGTCAGCATGAAACAGCTCATGGACATCGCCGACTCGGGCAACATCATGCCCCCGAAGACAACATGGTTCGAGCCCAAGCTGCGCTCCGGACTCGTGATCCACAAACTCGGCTGAGCCCGTATCAGAACAATAAATAACCCGAAAGCGGCCCCCACACCGGTGCGGGGCGGTTTCGGGGTTAGTTTTTGAGGAAAGTTTTGTATTTAGGTGGTTTCTTCTGAAACGGGGTTGTTTCCTGAGCGGCACGCTCGGGGCGTTGGCCCTTCATCTTCATGTCGCCTTTCTTGGTCATCTTGTGGGCGCCCTGCTTATCCATTTTCTGGGCACCCTTGTGCATAGCGTGTTTGTGGGGACCACTCTGGTTGACGAACGAGATTTCGAGGAACTCGACATACTGCTCGGGGGTGAGGATCTGCTTCACGCTGTTGAGATACTCCTTGCGGGCTGCGTCGCGCTTGGCCTTCTGCTCCTCGCGCTTGGCTTGCTTGTCAGCCTTGGCGGCCTCCTTGTCCTTCTTGGGGGAGAGGGCTTGGAGCTTGGCCTTCTGCTCGGCGGTGATGCCGGTCACCTTGTCGAAGGGGCAGGGGCGCTCAGCCTTGGCGCACTCACCGCCGTTGGGGCAGGTCTGTTCGGTCTTTGCCACCTTCTTCTGGGGGGTCGCGGGGCCTTGGGCTACGGCAGTGGTGGCGAAGAGGCCTGAGAGGATGAGGGAGATTCCGATGATAGTCTTTTTCATATCTGTAAGTTTTGTATAGTTATCTGTTTTATGTTTTGGATTAATCCTGTGCCATTATTTGCGGCTTGTAATACTATGACTTCTCGATTGTCCGAAAGTTTAATACGCATCCGTCGGTTTAACAAATTTTTTACACAATGTTAACTGACCTTTCACCCCAACGTGATGACTGAGGCCCAAATTAAAAACCGAAGTGCAAAAGCATTGCTGCTAAGCCACGCCTCTCTT
>CAMWXQ010000111.1 GCA_947178235.1 uncultured Muribaculaceae bacterium | reverse complement strand
ATACGAGCCCGGTCTGGGGGGTCGGGCTGGGTGTGGGGTGCGGTGTCGGCGCGGCGCAGTTCGCGGTATCGGAGTTTCTCGGCCGAGGCGGGGAGGGTTCCGCGGTCGTCGGCGGTAGTGGTGTCGGGTACGGTGTCGGGTGTGTTTACTGTGGGATCGGTGTTTTCCATTTTGTCGTTGTGTGTTTGGTTGTCGATTACGCTGCAAAGTTACGACACAAAACGGGCCTCTATAGTGCGATAATGCCGACTTGTGCAAATTTTTTTGAAAAAAAGAGACCCCGCCGTGTCGGCGAGATCTCTGTGCTTAGATACCTTTATATATTAAGGTGTATCAGTTGGCCTGGTTGGCGAGGGCTTCGGCGCGTTCGAGATACTTGTCGAAGTTGACGTTGATCTCTGACTCGAAGGCGGGGTACTTGGAGATGATCTCCTTGTAGAGAGCTGCCTCGGCCCTGTAGTCCTTCATCTCGTGGAGGACGGTGGCCTCTTTGAGCATGAATACGGGGGTGTAGTGGGGGTTGTCGTCGGAGAGGCTGATGGCCTTCTTGTAGCACTCGATGGCCTGGGGGTACTGTTGGAGGTTGACGTAGCAGTCGCCTTCGAGGCTCTTGGCGCCGGCGCCGATGATCGATTCGGAGGCCTTGTAGTCCTTGAGGTACCCGAGGGCTTTCTCGTAGTCCTTCTTCTGGTAGAGGAGGATGGCGGCGTTGAGGGCGGCGAGGTCGCCTGCCTGATAGCCGTGCTCGGCGGCCACCTTCTCGTATTTCATGAGGGCGATGGAGTCATTGCCCATGAGGAGTTCCATGTCTGCCTGTCCGAGTGCGTCGTTGGCGGCGTTGATTCCGGGCTGACGGATGGCGTAGACCCAGATGAGGATCACGGCTACTACGGCGGCTACGGCCACGCAGGTGTAGACCACGATCTTGGGGTTGTTCTGGACCTTTTCGCCCAGGCCGGTGAGGGTGTCGTTGACATCGTCGATAGAGGTGCGGGTCTCCTCTACGTTCTGTTTTGTATTTGCCATTTGGTAAGTGGGTGTTGTGATATTTCGTTATGTTCAGGTTCGGAAACGGGTACGCGCACGCGGGTGCGGGCGGGAGGTATAGTTTCCAAAGTGCAAAATTAAGACATATTCAGCTAACTTTAAAATTTTCCGTGCCGTTTTTTGCTCTTTGTCGTGCAAAGTTCTTAACTTTGCCCCGTTTTTCGGGCGACAGGCCCCCTCAGACAGATAGACCAAACCCAATAATCATGTCAACTTATACTCCGACAGACCCCCGCAAGGTGACGACGCGCCGCCTGGCCGAGATGAAGGCCAAGGGGGAGAAAATTGCGATGCTCACTGCCTACGACTACACGATGGCGCGCCTCGTCGACGAGGCGGGCATGGATGTGATCCTCGTGGGCGACTCGGCGGCCAATGTCATGGCCGGATACCAGACCACCCTGCCCATCACCCTCGACCGTATGATCTATCATGCGGAGTGTGTCGTGCGCGGGGCCAAGCGTGCCCTCGTGGTGTGCGACCTGCCCTTCGGCACATACAAGGGTGACCCGATGCGTGCGCTCGACTCGGGTGTGCGCGTGCTGAAAGAGAGCGGCGCCGAGGCAATCAAGATCGAGGGTGGGCGCGAGATAGCGGCCACAATCGAGATGCTCGTGAAGGCCGACATACCCGTGATGGGTCACCTCGGGCTGACACCGCAGAGTATCAATGCCTTCGGCAACTACAATGTCCGTGCCCGCGAGGAGGCCGAGGCCCAGCGTCTCATCGAGGATGCCGTGGCTCTCGAAAAGGCCGGGTGCTTCGCCGTCGTGCTCGAAAAGATTCCCGCCGATCTCGCCGCCAAGGTGACCGCCGCGCTCAATGTCCCCACCATCGGCATCGGCGCGGGGCCCGACTGTGACGGCCAGGTGCTCGTGGTACAGGATATGCTGGGCATGAACCAGGGTTTCGCTCCCAAGTTCCTGCGCCGCTATGCGGACCTCGCCTCGGTCATCGACACCGCCCTCGGAGGGTATATCGCGGATGTCAAGAGCTCCGCATTCCCGACAAGGGAGGAAGCGTATTAATTAAGAATTAGGAATTAAGAATTAGGAATTTTTTTGATTATAAATCTTATAAGTCTTATAAGTCATATAAATCTTATAAGTCATATAATTAATTCATAATTCTTAATTCATAATTCTTAATTTATCTTCCACCGGGTCATAGCTGATATGGCCTTCTTCGAGCATCTCGCGCAGTTCTTCGGCCACGCGGTCGGGGGATAGCGCGAGATGCCTGCATATGTCCGTGGGTGAGATGCCGCCGGGTCGTGAGGCGAGGGCGGTGATGCGGCGCGTGATCTCGGCGGAGGTCATGCGGCCGGCGACGGCGCGTGCGCGGCAGACGTCACAGCGCCCGCAGTCGTCCGTGACCGTCTCGCCGAAGTATTCGAGCAGGCGGCGCGTGCGGCAGACGGTGTTGTCGAAGATGAATCCCTTGACTGCGTCGAGGCGGTGGGCCATGCGGTCGCGCATCTGCTCGTAGACGGCGGTGGGGATGATGATGTGGCGGTTCTCCTCGCGCGAGGTGGGGAAGTAGACGAAGGGTGTGGTGCGCCGCGGGCGGTAGTGGATGACGTGGGTGCGCGAGAGGTAGAGCAGCGCCTCGTAGACCTCCTGGCTCGACAGGCCGAGGGCGCGGGCGAGGGTGGTCTCGGAGATGGTCATGTAGTCGGCGAAGAGGCCTGTGTAGCGGCGCAGCAGCTCTTCGAGTACCTCCTCGGCCCACGGTTCGAGCCGCTGGGAGTAGAGCTCGTCGCGGCGCATGATGACCATGACCTTAGAGTCGGTGGTGGTCTCCTCGATGTATTCGAGGTAGCCCGAGCGGGTGAGCAGGCGCAGGGCGCTCTCGGTCTGGACGGGGTTGAGCCCGAATGTCTGGCAGAATCGGTCGAGGCTGAACTCGTAGAGGGCCCCGTAGCCGCTGCCGACGGCGACGCCGAGGAATGTGCAGGCCAGGCCGTAGACCTCGCGTATGAATTCCTTGTCGGGGAAGGCGTCGGTGAGGCGGCGCGAGAGTATCCCCTTGTCGTATCGGCCCGTGATGGCGACGGCGTAGGAGGGTAGGCCGTCGCGGCCGGCGCGTCCCGCCTCCTGGTAGTATTCTTCGAGCGAGGGGGGGAGGTCGTAGTGGACGACGACCCTCACGTCGGGCTTGTCGATGCCCATCCCGAAGGCGTTGGTGGCGACCATGACGCGCACGTCGCCCCGTTTCCAGCGGTTCTGGCGGTCCTCCTTGTCCTCGGATGAGAGGCCGGCGTGGTATGCCTCGGCCGAGAGTCCGCGGGTCGCGAGCAGGTCGGCGAGCTCGCGTGTGCGCTTGCGCGAGCGGACATAGACGATGGCGCTCCCCTGTGTGGAGGTGAGCACGCGCAGGAGCATGTCGTCCTTGGCGGGTGTGTCGCGCACGACATAGCTGAGGTTGGGGCGGTCGAAGCTGAGCGCGAACCGCGCGTGGCCGTGCATCCCGAGCTTCTCGACGATGTCTGCCTGGACCTCGGGGGTGGCCGAGGCGGTGAGGGCGAGGACGGGGACCCCCTCGGGGAGACGCTCGCGCAGGGCAGCGATGCGCAGGTACGATGGGCGGAAGTCGTAGCCCCACTGGGAGATGCAGTGGGCCTCGTCGATGACGAGGAGGCTGACTTCGATGCCGCGCAGCTCGGCGAGGAACTGGTCGTTCTGCAACCGCTCGGGCGAGAGGTAGAGAATCTTCGAGCGCCCGAGGCGGCAGCGTGTGAGGGCCAGGTCGCGGTCGTGGCGCGTGAGCCCCGAGTGGATGACCGACGCGCGTATGCCGCGGCGGGCCAGGTTGTCGGCCTGGTCGGTCATGAGGGATATGAGGGGGGTGACGACGACGGTGACGCCGGGGAGGAGCATCGCGGGGACCTGGAAGGTCAGGCTCTTGCCTCCGCCCGTGGGGAGGAGGCCGAGCGTGTCGCGCCCGGCCAGTACGGAGTCGATGATCTCGGCCTGGCAGGGGCGGAAGCTGTCGTAGCCCCAGTATTCGCGCAGGATGTCGAGCGGGGTCACGACTCCATCACTATCTCCTTCACCATCAGTTGGATGGTGCGGGTTCCACCCTTGCGGCGGCTCTCGTCGATGGTGTAGACTATGTCGAAGGGACGCCCCGAGCGGATCGCCTCGAAGTGGAGCGGGGCGGCGTTGAAGGCTATGCCGGAGAATACCTTGCCGCAGGTCTCGTCGATGAGGTCGAGCTTGATGTGCTCGCCGTTCTTACCCACGGCCTTCGAGGTGCCGAAGTCGCGCACGCCGCGGGTGCGGAACACGGGACGGAGATTGGCGGGGCCGAAGGGGTTGAACTTGTGCAGCACGGCCATGAACTCGGGCGTGAGCTCGGCAAAGGTCATGTATGCGTCGATCTCGACGGTGTGGGTCTCCTGGGCAGAGGTGATGTGGGCCGCGACGTATTCCTCGAACAGGCGTGTGAATTCGGGGATATTCTCCTCGCGCAGGCTGAGGCCGACGGCGTACGTGTGTCCGCCGAAGGTCTCCAAGAGGTGTCGCGCCGAGCCGACGGCGGCGTAGACGTCGAAGCCCTGGACCGAGCGGCTCGACCCCGTGGCCATGCCGTTGGAGCGTGTGAGGACGACGGTGGGCTTGTAGTACTGCTCGGTGAGGCGCGATGCGACGATGCCGATGATACCCTTGTGCCACCCCTCGTTGTAGACGACGATCGACTTGCGGTCGGCCCACATGTCGGCGCGCTCTTCGATGAGGGCGATGGCCTCCTCGGTGATGCGGTGGTCGAGCTCCTTGCGCTCCTGGTTGCGTCGGTCGATGTCGCGGGCGAGGGCCATGGCGTCGTTCATGTTGCGCGAGACCAGGAGGTCGACCGCCTCGCGGCCGCTCTGCATACGTCCGGCGGCGTTGATGCGGGGGCCGATCTTGAAGATGACGTCCGAGATGCGTATCTCCTTGCCCGAGAGGCCACAGAGGCGGATGATGGCTTTGAGGCCGATGTTGGTGGCGTTGGAGTTGAGGCGTTTGAGGCCGTAGTATGCGAGTATGCGGTTCTCGCCGACCATCGGGACTATGTCGGCGGCGATGGAGACGGCCACGAGGTCGAGCATACCTTCGAGGTCGGATGTGGAGAGGCCGTTGCTCATGGCGAAGGCCTGCATGAGCTTGTATC
>CAMWXQ010000110.1 GCA_947178235.1 uncultured Muribaculaceae bacterium | reverse complement strand
GCCGCAGACGCGCACAGGAGCAGACCGAATAGAAGACTGCGTAGCTTCATGGTGGTGTGCGTAGCCTTGTGGCACTCTTACAAGGCTGATTATCAATGTTTAGATAAAATAAAAAGCGTGAGGGCCATACCTATTGTCCGTCCCACGCATAGAGGCCCTGGAATTGCCCAACTCAATAGAACGGACAACGCAGAAGCCTCACGCAGAATATGCAAACACACTATCGGCCGGCGTTCGCACGTCGGTCGGCAGCGAATATATACATATCCACTTAGGCGTCTACCATTGTCTCATTCTCGGCTCCAATTAATGAAATTTTCCAGGTTTCAACAAGCCAAGAAGGAGCGTCAGTAACGCTTTCGAAAATTATGTCTCACAGACCCCCACCCGCTTTGGCCCTTGACCGGGCTTCTGCCAAGAGGTTGCGGTCTGTCACTGCAAAATTACACAGGATTGTTTGATTATACAAGTATAGGGGAGAAAAAATAATGACGGAGGGGAAGATTGTGCTGAGGGAGCAAAACATCAATGAGTACGGACGTACGGCTCGTGCGTCCGCAGCATCAAGGGTGGATAACGCCCAAATTTTGATACGTTTACGCTGCGGACGCACGAGCCGTACGTCCGTACTCTCTGGCGTTTGTAATTGGGTGTCAATGTGATACGTCAACATGCCGAAGGCATGTCCCTACAATTTGGGTGGGGTACCATCAGATTATTTACCCGTGATGATGGAGCGAATCTGGTGGAGTTTGTTGAGGGCAGCCATGGGGGTGAGGTTGTTGATGTCGAGTCCGATAATTTCGTCGCGGACCTGTTCGAGGACGGGATCGTCGAGCTGAAAGAATGACATCTGGTAGCCTTCCTCGGGCTGCTGGTCGGTGGTACCGAGGGCCGCAGCCATCTCGGTGTCGGTGCGTCGGTTGACTTTTTCGAGGTGGCGGAGGACTTCGTCGGCCCGCTTCACGATGCTCTGCGGCATACCTGCGAGGCGCGCGACATGGATGCCGAAGCTGTGTTCGGAACCACCCTTGGCGAGCTTGCGCAGGAACACGACACGCCCGTCGATCTCCTTGACCGAGACATTGTAATTGACGATGCGGGGGAAGGAGTTCTCCATCTCGTTGAGCTCGTGGTAGTGGGTGGCGAAGA
Source organism: uncultured Muribaculaceae bacterium (assembly GCA_947178235.1). Lineage (GTDB taxonomy): Bacteria > Bacteroidota > Bacteroidia > Bacteroidales > Muribaculaceae > Duncaniella. Next base: position 4,051 of record CAMWXQ010000110.1, on the reverse strand, counting down.
GGGTCTTGGGGTGCATCCCGCCGTGCTCATGGATATACTCGACGATGGCCCACGCGAGCGAGATGCCGTCGTAGGTCGATGTCCCGCGCCCGAGCTCGTCGAAGAGTATCAGCGAGCGCTCGGACATATTGTTGAGGATGGAAGCGGCCTCGTTCATCTCAACCATGAAAGTCGACTCGCCGAGCGAGATGTTGTCCGAGGCACCGACGCGGGTGAAGACCTTGTCGACCACACCGATATGCGCACTCTCGGCAGCAACAAAGCACCCGATCTGGGCGAGTATAACGTTGATGGCAGTCTGACGCAGCAGGGCCGACTTACCCGACATATTGGGACCGGTAATCATCATCACCTGGGCATCGGTGTTGGATAGGCGGACCGAGTTGGTGATATACGGCTCGCCCGGGGGAAGCTGACGCTCGATGACCGGGTGGCGTCCCTCGGTGATGGAGATTTCGAGCGAGTCGTCGACCACGGGGCGATTGTAGCGGTTCTCGATCGCTACCCTCGTGAATGACCCGAAGACATCGAGACGCGCCACCATCTGGGCATCCACGAGGATAGCGGGGATATACTCTGAGAGGGCCACAAGCAGGTCGTTGTAGAGACGGCTCTCGATGCGTTCGATACGCTCCTGGGCGCCGAGAATCTTCTCCTCGTACTCTTTGAGTTCGGGTGTTATGTAGCGTTCGGCGTTGACGAGGGTCTGCTTGCGTATCCACTCGGCGGGAACCTTGTCGCGGTGAGTATTGGTGACTTCGAGGTAGTAGCCGAAGACGTTGTTGTAGGCGACTTTGAGCGACGGTATGCCTGTGCGCTGGCTCTCGCGCTGCTGCAATGCGGCGAGGTACTCCTTGCCGTGTGTCGCGATACTGCGAAGCTCGTCGAGCTCGGCGTCGACACCCGGACGGAAGAGCGGCCCCCTGCCGAGGGCCGAGGGGGCATCGTCGAGTAGTTCGGCAGTGATGCGGCGGACGATGGCGTGGCAGGGGTTGAGCTGCTCGGCGATCGCCGCGAGCGCGGGATCGTCCGCGCCGTCGCAAAGAGACTTGATGGCGGGAATATTGGCGAGCGAATTGCGGAGTTGGATGACCTCGCGGGGGGTGATGCGCGCCGACGAGAGTTTGCCGACGAGACGTTCGAGGTCGCCGATCTGTTCGAGAGCCTCGCGCAGATCGTCGCGCTCCGACGGATGACGGAAGAAGTATTCGACTACATCGAGGCGCTTGTTGATCTCCGCGGGGTCTTTGAGCGGGAAGAGCATCCATCTGTGCAGCAGACGGGCACCCATCGGACTGACCGTGCGGTCGATGATGTCGAGGAGGCTCTTGCCGTCATCGCACATCGGCGCCGTGAGTTCGAGATTGCGCACCGTGAATCGGTCGAGGCGTACATAGGACTCCTCTTCGATACGGCTGATGGAGGTGATGTGCTGGGTGTGGGTATGCTGAGTGATGTCGAGGTACTGCAAGGCTGCCCCCGCGGCAATGATCGCGGCGGGCATGGAGCTGATGCCGAAGCCTTTGAGGGATGCGGTCTCGAACTGTTTGAGCAGACGGTCCATGGCCGAACTCTCGGTGAAGATCCAGTCGTCGAGCTCGAAAACATAGAACGACTCGGCAAACTTCTCCTCGACCAGTTTCTTCTTGCCACGCTCGACAAGGACCTCCTTTGGGGCGAAGTTTGTCATCAGCTTGGCGACATACTCATCCGATCCTTCGGCAGTGAGGAACTCCCCCGTCGAGATGTCGAGGAAGGCGACACCTGTGAGCTGTTTGCCGAAATGTATGGCTGAAAGGAAGTTGTTCTCCTTATGGTTGAGGACATTGTCGTCAAGGGCGACACCGGGGGTGACGAGTTCGGTGATACCACGCTTCACGAGCTTGCGCGTGGCCTTGGGATCTTCGAGTTGCTCGCATATAGCCACGCGCTTGCCCGCGCGCACAAGCTTGGGCAGATAAGTATCGAGCGCGTGGAAGGGGAAGCCCGCGAGCTCGGTGCCCGCACGGCGCGTCAGCGTGATGCCGAGAATCTCGGACGTGATGACCGCGTCCGACGAGAAGGTCTCATAGAAATCCCCTACCCTGTAAAGGAGTATAGCATCGGGATGCTGCTCCTTCATCTGGTAGTACTGCTTCATCAGCGGAGTTTCGGTAGATGCTTTTGCCATATCTTGGGAAGGGGAATGAGGTTATTACATTGAGCGGTCGCGGCGCGAGGCGTCGATGCGCAGGAGTATGAACAGGAGGAACGTGAAGCCCCAGAGCGAGGAGCCTCCGTAGCTGAAAAACGGCAGCGGGATGCCGATGACCGGACAGAGTCCGATCACCATGCCGATATTGATGCCTATGTGGAATATGAAGTAGCTCGCCACACAATAGGCGTAGACACGTCCGAATGGGGTCGGCTGACGCTCGCCGATGGCGATTACGCGAAGGATGAGTATGAGGAACAGGAGCAGGACGGTGGCGGAGCCAACGAAGCCCTCCTCCTCGCCGATGGTGCAGTATATGAAGTCGGTGTGCTGCTCGGGGACATATTTGAGCTTGGTCTGCGTGCCGTTGAGGAAACCTTTGCCGAACAGTCCGCCCGAGCCGATGGCGATCTTGGACTGGTTGACATTGTAGCCCGCAGCCTTGATGTCATCCTCGACGCCGAGGGCCACACGGATACGCTGCTGCTGATGGGGTTGGAGGACGCCGGTGAAGACATAGTTGACCGAGAAGAGGAACACGATCGAGATGGCCGCGGCGGAGACGGTGATGATGATGTTCTTGGCCTTGGTCTTGAACATGAGGAGGAGGCAGTAGACCAATGCCACGGCTATGGACCCGAGGAAGAAGAGGAGCCCCGGGACTTGGAGCCCGACGAGCGAGAGGACCGTGCATAGGGCACCGCATCCCGCGAACCACAGGAAGGTATTGCGGGCGGCCTCGATCTGCTTGCAGTAGATTGCGAGCATCGCGACGATCAGCACCATCACCATGATGAACACGACGGCCTGCCCCATCGGTATGCCGAGCATGAGCGATCCTGTGTACTTGACCTCGACAACGAAGAAAATAACGGCGCAGAGGGCGGCGAGGAGTACAAGTCCACTCATGCCCTCGCGGTAGAGGACAAAGAAGAGCGACATGTACACGAGAGCCGAGCCGGTCTCCTTCTGGGCAAGGATGAGGATGACGGGGAGGAAGATGATGGCGAGCGCCTTGTAGTAGTTGGAGCGCTGTGCATTGAGGACAAAGTTGTAGCCCGAGAATAGTTTGGCGAGGCAGAGGGCCGTGGCGCACTTGCCGAACTCGGCGGGCTGCAAGCTCATCGGACCGAGCACGAGCCACGAGCGGGAGCCCTTGATGTCGGGCGCAATGAAGATCGTGACCACTAGCAACAGGAGCAGGGCACCGTAGATGACGTAGGCATAATTCTCGTAGACACGCACGTCGATGAGCAGAAGCACGAGACCCACGAAGAGCGACAGGCCGATCCAACGGAACTGCTTGCCCGAGAACTCGTCGAAGCTGAACATATTGGCGTGGTCGAAGTCGTAGGATGCAGCGTAGATGCTCACCATCCCCGCTGCCACGAGGATAAGGTAGAGTACGACCGTGAACCAGTCGACGTATCGGAGCGAGCCGAGCGGAGAGGATTCGGGGGTTGAGAGGCGGGGGAAAGCCATTTGGGTCGGATCGGGATTGAGGGGTGGTTAGTGCTTCTTGGTTCCTGCAAACTGTATTGTGTTGCTCGAAAGCATCCGCTCTTCGAGATACTTGCGGTCGGGAGCTATCTGACCTTTCAGATAGCGCTCCATCACGAGCGAGCCGATCGGGACGCCGAACGTCGCACCGAAACCGGCATTCTCGACATAGACGGCAACCGCAATCTTGGGGTTGTGGTATGGGGCGAATCCCATGAAGGCCGAGTGGTCGCGGCCATGCGGGTTCTGGGCGGTACCTGTCTTCCCGCATACCTCGATGTCGGGGAGATTGGCAAGTCGGCAAGTACCCCCGGTCACAGCCATGCGCATACCCTCGGCAATCTCGTTGTACCACTT
>CAMWXQ010000109.1 GCA_947178235.1 uncultured Muribaculaceae bacterium | reverse complement strand
ATGATTTAGAAATTAATAATAAAGATTTAGAATGAATTATATATCTTAAAATTCTTAATTCTTAATTCATAATTCATAATTTACACTCCGAGCTCACGCTTCACTTCCTCCCTGTCATCGAAGTGGTGCTTGACACCCTTCACCTCCTGGTAGTCCTCGTGACCCTTGCCGGCGACGAGTATCACGCTGCCGGGGCGGGCGAGGGCCACCGCCGTGCGTATGGCCTCGCGGCGGTCGGTGATGTGGAGCGTCTTGCGGCGCGCGTCGGCGTCGAGCCCCGCCTCCATGTCGGCGATGATTGCCTCCGGCTCCTCGAAACGCGGATTGTCCGAGGTGAGGATGAGGCGGTCGCTGCGGCGCGCCGACTCGGCGGCCATCAGGGGACGCTTGCCCGCGTCGCGGTTGCCTCCGCATCCGACGACGGTGATGATCTCGCCCTGCGCGCCCACCACCTCGCGGATGGTGTCGAGGACATTGACCAGGGCGTCGGGCGTATGGGCATAGTCCACGATGGCGGTCACGCCGTCGGCCGAGCGGAAGGTCTGGAACCTCCCCGCCACAGGCACGAGCTGCGAGATGCAGCGCAACACATCGTCGACGGGCCAACCGGTCAGAACCCCCGCGCCGTAGACCGCCGTGAGGTTGCAGGCATTGAACCGCCCCGTGAAGAGGGTCTCCACCTCGCGCCCGTTGAGGCTGAGGAGGGTCCCGTCGAGGCGCTGCTCGACGATGCGCCCGCGGAAGTCGGCATCCGAGCGCAGCGAGTAGGTGTATCGGCGCGCACGGGTGTTCTGCAACATCACCGCCCCGCGCTTGTCGTCGGCGTTGGTCAGCGCCCACGCCTCGGCGGGCAGCCCGTCGAAGAACATCTTCTTGGCTTGCAGGTAGGCCTCGACCGTCTTGTGGTAGTCCATGTGGTCGCGGGTGAGGTTGGTGAAGATGCCGCCCGCGAAGGTCAGCCCCGCGATGCGGTGCTGGTGGGCGGCGTGCGAGCTCACCTCCATCGCCGCGTATGTGCATCCCGCCTCGACCATCTCGGCCAGGAGGCGGTTGATGGTGATCGGGTCGGGGGTGGTGTGGTCGGTGGGCACGGGGCGCGAGTCGATGTAGTTGCACACGGTCGAGAGCAGACCCGCCTTGAATCCGAGCAGGCGTGCCATCTCGTAGTAGAGTGTCGCGGTGGTGGTCTTGCCGTTGGTGCCCGTGACGCCGACGAGGGTCAGCTTAGACGAGGGGTTGCCGTACCACTGTGAGGCGAGCTGCCCCAGGGCTATGGCCGACGACTCGACGCGGATATACGCCACGCGCGGGTCGATGGTCTCGGGCATCCTCTCGCACACCACGGCTCCGGCGCCGCGCTCGACGGCGCCCGATATATACTTGTGTCCGTCGACGGTGACACCCGGGACGGCCACGAAGACCATCCCCTCCGAGACCGCGCGCGAGTCGGCGGTGAGCCCGGTGGCGTCGAATCCGTCCTGCCGTCCCTCGCGGGCGACGGTCTTGACGGCTTTGAGCAGTTGTTCGAGTTGCATATATACTTATATATAATGTGTCGTTCTTGGACTATATTGTCTTCATCGGCCCAGGTTGAGGGTCACGGTCGAGCCCGCCTTGGCATGGCTCCGCGGCGACGGGCTCTGGCTGCGGACAAATCCGCTCCCGTTCACGTTCACCTCGAATCCCGCCGCCTCGACTATGGCGATAGCCTCGCGGATCCCGAGGTGGCTCACGTCGGGTACCACACCCTCGGCGCGCGGAGCGGAGGCCGACGGCCCTTCGAGGCTCTTGCCCGAGAGCAGGGCGAAAGGTTTCTTGTAGCGTGCATACTGGTCGGCGTCGGTCGAGGCGAAGAATGTCGGCCCCGATGTCGAGGCCTGGCCCGTGGCATACTCCGACGAGTTGTCGAGCAGGCCGCGCGAGTAGAGTTTCATCGCCACGTTCTTCACCACCTGGCCCGACGTCGTGGCCGCCCCGAAGAAGTTCTTGGTGGGGTGGAAGGTCAGCACCATGCAGGTGTACTTGGGATTGTCGGCGGGAAAGAATCCGCAGAAGGCCAGGCGCTTCTTCGATGTATTGTACTGGCCGTTCTCGATCATGTAGCAGGTTCCGGTCTTCCCGGCGATCTTGACGAGGTCGTTGCGCAGGAACTTGCCTGTGCCGTGTTCGCCCCATACCACCCGCGAGAGCATCTCGCGCATGATGGCCGCCGGGCGCGGCGAGCAGACGCGCCCCGGGCCCACCGAGTCGACGGGGATGATCGAGTCGACCGACCCGCGCAGCTGCTGGACGAGCCTCGGGCGGACAAAGCGTCCCCCGCCGGCGATGGCATTGTAGAGCGCGAGGGTGTAGATGGGGGGAATCTCGGTGGCGTATCCGTAGCACTGGCGCGAGAGGGCGATGCGGCCGCCGTCGCGGATGCCGACCGAGTCGATGCGCGGTGTGCGCTCGCCGGCGATGCCCGTGTTGAGCGGTTCGAGGAATCCTGTCCGCTTGATGCGCGAGTAGAATCCCCCGGGGTCCTGGTCATAGCGGCGGGTGATGATGCGGGCCATGCCGATGTTGGAGGACTGCTCGATGACATCCCCCACGCGTATCGACGCCGTCCAGTGGGCGTCGGTGATGGGGCGACCCCCGGCGTAGGCCCATCCGTTGCCCGTCGGCAGCACCTCGTCCATGTCGGTGACGATGCCGTCCTCGACGGCGATCATCATCGAGAGGGTCTTGATGACCGATCCGGGCTCGTAGCCCTGGACGGCGCGGTTGAGCGCCTCGATGTACCCGGTCTTGTCGAGGTTCTGTTCGAGGTTCGATATGGCCTTGATGTCGCCGGTCTTCACATCCATGAGTATGGCGAGGCCCCACTCGGCCCCGCACGAGTCGAGCACATTGTTGAGCTCGTTCTCGACGATGTCCTGCATATTGATGTCGATGGTGGTCACCACGTCGCATCCGGGGATGGCGGGGCGGTCGGCCATGTCGGCGATGTCCTTGGTGAGGTGTACCTTGTGTGTCACGCCCGTCTGGCCGTAGAGCAGCGAGTCGAGCGCCTTCTCGATGCCCGAGTATCCGTGTATCTCGTCGCTTTCGCTTGTCTTGCCGACGCGCCCGATCGATCGCTTGGCCATGTTCCCGTACGGGTTGAAGCGGGTCATGTACTTCTCGAAGGTCAGACCCGTGCGGTTGCCGCTCTTGCGGCGGAAGTAGGGGAGTGAGCGCACCGTGGCCTGGTCGGCGTGGGTGAGGCCGTCCATGAGCTTCCATGCGCGGGGACGCTTCTCGCGGGGCAGGTCGAGCGGTTTCAGCAGGTGGGCCTTCCACTCGGCGGCCGTACGTCGCGGGAACTTGTCGGCCAGGGCATTGGACAGCACATCCACCGAGTCGCGGAAGGTCCGCTCGTTGAACTTCTCGGCGCGGTAGTCGATGCGGGCCGTGTAGAAGTTGAGGTTGGTGGCCAGGATGCTCCCGTCGGCGGCGAGGATGTTGCCGCGCTGCGGGGTGATGGCCTTGGTGGCGCTCATCTCGCGTGCCACGCGCTCGTTCCACTTCGAGGCGTTCACGATGGTGTTCTCCGTGAGCTTGTTGATGATGAGCCCCGAGAGTAAGAGGATGCCCGCCACCACGATGAGGTAGCGGAGCAGGATTATGGCGCGGTTGTCGAGAGGCTTTGGCATTGGTTCAGGGGGTGTGGGGGAGATATGTGTGGGTTCCGGTGTATCATTCCTCGATGGGGAAGGGGGGCTGGGGCTGGACGCTGAGCCCGAGGCCGAGCGAGTCGACCAGGTGCTGCATCGCGGTCTCGCGTGTGCGCGAGCGGAATTCGCTGCGCTCGCGGTCCTTCTCGTTCTGCACCACTTCGAGCTGTCTTTCGAGGGCGGTGATGCGCTCGATGTTGGCGCGGTAGGTGAACTTGGTCGTGATGTAGACCATGATGACCACGATGAAGATGGTGATGGCGAGCCAGTGACGGGTGAAGAAGTCACTGGATATGACTCGCCCGAAGATCACATTGCGGCCTATGCTCTGTTTTTTCTTTTTCTTGGCCATCCTATCAGATTTATAAGACTTATATGACTTATAAGATTTATAAGACTTAATTCTTAATTCCCACGCGGAGTTTTGCACTGCGGGCGCGGGGGTTGCGTTCGACCTCCTCGGCGGTGGGGACTATCGGTTTGCCCGAGAGCGGTTTCATCGGCGCGTTCGAGCGTCCGAAGAAATCCTTCTCGACCGTGCCGTCGAAGTTGCCCGTCTTGATGAAGTTCTTCACCAGCCGGTCTTCGAGGCTGTGGTATGTGATGACGGCGAGGCGTCCCCCGGGCTTCAAGACCCTCAGGGCACCCTCGAGCAGCTCGCGCAGGGCGTCGAGCTCGCGGTTGACCTCGATGCGGAGCCCCTGGAAGACCTGGGCAAGCTCCTTCTTCTCGCGGCGCGGGTCGGTCATCGGCCCGACGAGGGCGAGCAGGTCGCTGATGCGGGTCATGGGGCGTCCCTCCTCGCGGGCCTTCACGACGGCGCGGGCCAGGCGTGCGGCCTGGTCAAACTCGCCATAGAGTTTCCAGATGCGTGTCAGCTCCTCGGCGCTGCGTGTGGCGAGGATGTCGGCGGCGGTCTCGCGGGCGCTGCGGTTCATGCGCATGTCGAGGGGGCCGTCGGCGCGGAACGAGAATCCCCTCTCGGCGTCGTCGAAGTGGTGCGACGACACCCCGAGGTCGGCCAGCACGCCGTCCACCGCGTCGACCTCGTGGAAGCGCATCCAGTTGGTGATGAAGCGGAAGTTCGAGTACACCATCGTGAGCCTCGCGTCACCCTGCGGGGCGCGGGCGATGGCGTCCATGTCCTGGTCGAAGGCATAGAGATGCCCCCCTGCCGAGGCGTCGAGCTGTTCGAGGATGGCCGAGCTGTGGCCGCCTCCGCCATAAGTGGCGTCGACATAAATGCCGCCCGGATGCAGGTCGAGCGCCCGGAGCGATTCGGGCAGCAGGGCGGGGATATGGTAGGGTAGTTCTTGGGTCATCTCATGTCCGGTTTTCAGGGGTACAAAATTAATACAAATAATTTGCAAAAGCAAACACCCAAACCCCCAAACACGCAATATATAGAGAAAAGTTTTCAACATTTCCTATCACCAGGTGTAGATAAAATATTTGCATTTGAGAATCCACGAACTTTCCGGGCAGGGGGGATGTTAGTTTATTATAGGTCTTATAAGTCTTATAAATCTTATAAGCTGCGACCCAAGAAATTCTCAATTCTCCATTCTCAATTCTCAATTCCCCCATGGAC
>CAMWXQ010000108.1 GCA_947178235.1 uncultured Muribaculaceae bacterium | reverse complement strand
CCTGTACATCGGAGAGAACCACCCCGTCATAGACCACACCTGTGTGCGACGCCCCGAACCCGCGCACCGAGATGGTTTTCAGTCCCCCCGCCCCACCGTAGTCGCGCAACGTCACACCGGGGAGACGGTTGACGGCATCGGAGATGTCGGTGACACCGCCGATGAGCATCTTCTCGTCGGTGAGTGTGTGGACGGGAGCCGTGGAGGTCGCCTCGCGTGCTGCCTTCTGACCGCGCACCTCGACCGTTCCGAGCGTGTACTCGGGCACAGTGTCACGCCCCAGGGCCGTGGCCGTGGAGCGCAAGGGGGCACAAAGCCCTGCTGCCATGAGTAGTGCGGGAATGTAGCTTCTCATCCTCGAAAGAACTTACATCGGTTGGGGTCAGAATATCTGTCAACGGCAAGTCTTCGGACTTATCGCCGTATCCTCAGCCCATATGTAGCGTCGGAAAGTCTGGCCGGCTGCCTTCCCACGGGGCTGTTGCGCCTCGCAGTGGCTCTGATGCCGTGCCTTCTGCCATCTCGGGGATGGCCGGCGAAATACCGCAGCGGGACTGTCCGGGATTCACACCCGAGTTCCTTATTATCGCCGTGCCGGGCTTCTCTCAGCCGAGACAGGCGAACCGTTGCGAGGGCAAAATTACAAAATTTCCCCGTCATGGCAAAAATCAGCCCCCGAAAAAACAAATAGTAAAATATTTTGCCTATCTTTGGAGTTCTTAGTCAATAACTGAATACAAATCTCCATGAACCGTACATCAATCATCTCATCCATCATCCTCGCCGTGGGTCTGGGTATCCTCGGCCTCTTCATCAAGTGTGGCATCGACAACTTCTCGTACCGCGACCGCATCGTGACCGTCCGTGGACTGGCCGAGAGGACTGTCGAGGCCGATTATGTCACATGGCCGATGTCCTACGGCGTGGCCGGCAACGATCTCCCCGCCCTGTACGAGCGTATGCAGGGGTTGAACGAGAAGGTCGTCAGCTTCCTCACCACCAACGGCATCGACAAGGAGGATATTTCGGTCAATCCGCCGAGCCTCTACAATGCCGAGTCCAATTACTATGGCGGTGACCGCGCCAAGTATCAGTACAATCTGAACATCAACATCACGGTCTCGACATCGAAGGTCGCCAAGGTCCGCGAGTTGCAGAGCCGACTGAGCGAGCTGCTCAAAGAGGGTGTGGCCATCAATACCAATTATGTGAACTATGAGTTCACCCACCTCAATGACATCAAACCCGAGATGATAGCCGATGCCACTAAGAATGCGCGCCTCGCAGCAGACCAGTTCGCCGCAGACAGCGAGAGCAAGCTCGGGAAGATCAAAACCGCCTCGCAGGGACAGTTCTCCATCGAGGACACCGACGCAAACACCCCGCAGACAAAGAAGGTGAGGGTCGTCAGCTCGGTGGTGTTCTATCTCGAAGACTAAAACTCCAACCCCACTATCTCCTCGGTGGGGCCGTCGGCGGCTATGATGCCGTCGCGGATGAGTATGGCGCGGGGACAGACCTCCAAGGCCATGTCGAGGTCGTGGGTGGCGATGAGACAGGTGTGGTCGAAGCCCTTCACGAGATCTATGAGGTCACGGCGCGCGCGGCGGTCGAGGTCGCTCGTCGGCTCGTCCATCACGAGTATCGAGGGTTCCATCGCGAGCACGGTGGCGATGGCTACGGCACGCTTCTGCCCACCCGAGAGGGTGAACGGCGGACGTTTGCGCAGTTCGGTGGCGCCGACCATCGCGAGAGCCTTCGAGACACGGCGTTCGACCTCAGCCTGCGGGAGTTTCATGTTCATCGGCCCGAAGGCGACATCCTCCTCGACCGTAGCCATGAAGAGCTGGTCATCTGGATTCTGGAATACCATCCCCACGCTCTGACGCACTATCGGGAGGGTGGATTTTGTGACGGGCACATCGCCGACATTGACCTCGCCCGAGGTCGGGAAGAGGAGGCCGTTGGTGTGTAGGAGTAGGGTTGACTTGCCCGCACCGTTCAGACCGAGTACCGCCACTTTCTCGCCGTGGGTGGCGAGAAACGAGATGCCCGCGAGGGCTTCGTAGCCGTTGGGGTACGTATATCGTACGTCAGTGAATCGGATGTAATGGTGGCTCATAGGTTGAAGAGTTTGGGGAGGTCGATGAATCGCAGAACGCAGATGACTGCACACCACACGCCGACCCAAAGGGTATCGGTGTGTGTCCACTTTGGGGTCGCCGAGGTGAAGTGCGGGAGGTCGATGCCGTTGAATCCCCGCGCGAGCATGGCGCGGTGTATCCGCTCCGATCGGCCGACGGTGCGGATGAAGAGCTGACCGATGAACTGCCCCCACTCCCCTATCCTGAGGCTCTCACGTCCATATCCGCGGGCACGGCGGGCGCGCTGCATGGTGAGGGCTTCGGTGAGTAGGACGGTGAGGTATCGGTAGACCATCATGAGTTGGGTGGTGAGCACGGCGGGAACCCTCAGCCGCCTCATGGCAGAACACATACCGGCGAACCCCTCGGTCTCGACGAGAAGCAAGAGAGCCTGGAATGCGAGGATGCCGCGGACAATGACACCCGCGAATGTGAGCCACCCTCGGCTGACAACCATACCCGAGACCTCGACCGGGACACGGTCATATATGGGATTGAATATGGCGAAGAGGGCCACGAGCGGAACAATGTAGAGTGAACGGATCAGCAGCCGTCCGTAGCTGAGCCCCGCGAGAATCGAGGCAACCATCGGGTAGACCGCAAAGAGGAGCAGGCGGACAGGGCCTGTGAGCGGGAGGCTGAGAACGCCGAAGAGATACACCACCGTGACGGCGAGCGCCGCGCGACCGTCGAGATGCACGATGCCATCCTCGCGGACGGCACCCGAGCCGAGGCGGTTGAGTGTGAGTATGGCGTTTTCGAGCTTCGACATCAATCGTGACGGGGATTGGCCTTGGTTCTGCGCGAGCTGACGATGAGCGAGGTCACACCCCACACGAGCGCGAGGACCATGACCGAACCGATGACCCCCGAGAGGGTGTTGTCATAGTCGGGCATAACGGACGTGGTGGTCTGCACCTTACCCGCCGAGAGTGCGAGCGGGGCTTCGGAATCGGGGAGTTCGGTCTCGCCAGTGACGCGGCTTATCGACCATTCGAGCCCATCGGGGTTCTCCGAGGCATAGAAGGCGAGGCCACCACCGAGGAGCAGGGCGAGCACAGCGAAGACCGCGACAAGCCGTCGCGGACGACCCTCGACGGGACGCTCTGTGGCAGCATCGGCGAGGAGGTCGGGACGGGTTTTCTGTACAAAGAGGAGGACTGCGGCGGTGGCAAGCCCCTCGCCGAGACCAATGGCGAGGTGAATGGGGAGCATGAAGAGGATGAACTCGCGCCACGGGAGCGCAGTGATGCCCGATAGCTCGGTCTCGGCCACCACGAGGAGCGCCCCGGCTTCGAGCCCGAGGATACAGGCGAAGATGGACGCGGCGACAATCCTGCCGGTGGTGACGCCGCGGCGCATCATCGGACGGAATACGAGCGGATAGGCCACGAGTGCGGTCATGGCACCCATGTTGATGAGATTGCACCCGAGAGCCATCAGTCCTCCGTCGGCAAATATGAGGCACTGGATAATTATGACCGAGGCGAGGGTGAGGAATCCGGCCCACGGCCCGAGCATGGCGGCAAGCAGCACACCCCCGACGATATGGCCGCTCGACCCGGTGCCGGGAATGGTGAAATTAATCATTTGGGCTGCGAAGATAAACGCGCCGGTGACACCCATGAGGGGTATCATGTTCTCGCGGGTATTCTTCTTTGTCTCTCTCGCGGCCACACCGATCAGAGCGGCGGCGGCCACACCTGCGGTCACTGCCACAGGGGGAGAGAGGAGTGCGTCGGCCATGTGCATGGGGAGGGAATTGAAAATTGAGAATTGGAAATTGAGAATTTGGAATTTTCAATTATTCTTGACTACCATCGGTCCGAAGATATTCGAGATCAAGGCTCCGACGACCATCGTGGCGATGCAGACAATCAACACGAGCACCACACCGCCCCAGTCGAGCAGCAAGGGCATGAAGAAGACGCCGATGATGGCACCGAGTTTGCCGAGCATATCGGCAATACCCGATCCCGCACCACGCTCGTCTACGGAGTATATCTGGGCGGGTATAATATATGTGACGAGGTGTGGGCCGGCGTTGAGCGCAAGCTCGAAGAGCATGAACGCCACGACCGAAATCCATACGGGCCAGTGGAGCAGATAGGCGGCGAGCAGTACACCCATACCCGCGGCGCTTATCCAGAATCCGGAGCTGAGCATTGCGACGTGGTTCATACGACGCACGAGCAGAAGCCCGAGGACAAAGCCGGGGAGAATGAAGAAGTTGATGAAGGTCGTGAGCTTGACGGACGCAATCACCTTCGCCATTCCCGTGCCTGTCTCAGTGTCGATGCCGAGAGCCATGACGAGAATCGGGAGGAAGACGCCGACCCCGTACACGCCGACACCCTCGCAGGCCCAGGGAATACCGCTGAAAATGACCTTTTTGAGATTCTCTCCTCTGAACATATCCCCCCACGTGGCGATCTTGCCCGATGCGGTCTTGGCGGGAGCAGGGACTGTGACCCCGGGGCCGAGCAGTTTCTCGGCGGCCTTCTGAGCCTCGGCAGCCTCGCCGTGGGCCATGAGCCATGCAGGACTGTCGGGATAGCCTATGCGCATCACGAAGGTGAGCAGACCGAGAGCGGCGATGATGAGCATGAGCCTCGGCCACAATACGGCATCGGGATGGAGCGAGAGATACCACCAACATAGGCCGGCCACGCCGAGGAAGCCAATGGCACACGAGGCCTTGGCGACACCGACCATGAAGGAGCGCCACCGCACGGGCATGATCTCGGACACATAGTCGGAGTCCAGCACATATCCTCCGCCGACACCGAGCCCGACGACAAAGAGGCCGATGATGAGCATGGCGACATTGGGGAAGAAGTATGGCAGCAGGGTTCCGATGAGCATCATGAGGGCACTCGCGCGGAAAAATGTTGCGTAGCCGTATCGGTCACTGAGGCGGCCGATGATGGTCGAGCCAATGGCGATACCCGTGAGGCCCGAGGCACCGATGATACCCTGTGTGAGCGAGGACATCGAGTGGCCGGCCTCCATGATTTTGAGCATCGGTATGACGATACCCGCGAGGGTCGACAATCCGGCGCCTATCAACTGCTCCATCGAGCCGTTGACGAGGACGCGGATATGCCCCCAACGCAGGGGCATGGTCTCCATGTTGACGGAAGAATCCATAATAATTATGAAT
>CAMWXQ010000107.1 GCA_947178235.1 uncultured Muribaculaceae bacterium | reverse complement strand
CCCACCTCGGCACGACATCGGTCCCCGAGGTAATCGAACGCAGCGACGCCGGCGACCTCCACGCAACACTCGTGGTGCGCGCAATGATCTACACCGTGTGCAAGGAGATCGGTGCGATGGCCATAGCCCTCAAAGGGGACATCGACGCGATACTCCTCACAGGCGGCATGGCCCAGAGCAAACGCATCACCGACTTCATGGCCGAGCATATCTCGTTCATCGCACCCATCTTTGTCTATCCCGGCGAGGATGAGCTGCTTGCCCTGGCCGAGAACGCACTGGCCGTCATAAACGGCGAGCAGGAGGTCAAGGTCTACACAGGCGTCGAGAGCGAGGACCCCGCCAAGATCAACGACCGCGCCACACCCTCGAAGCTCCGCGAGATACTCCTCGCGGCCATCACCCCGGCCCTCCCGGGCGAGAAGACCATGAGCGCAATACGCAAGTACCTGCGCCGATGGTCTAAGAACTGACCCCTCACGACCCAAATCCGCCACGCCTCTCCTCCTCACCCCAAGCAAGGATGAAAACCACTCTCATCTTCTTCATCATCGAGGTCCTCGGCACCTTGGCCTTCGCCATCAGCGGCATCCGCCTGTCGGCGCGCAAGCACTTCGACTGGTTCGGTGCCTACACCATCGGCGTCATCACCGCCATCGGCGGCGGCACCATCCGCGACCTACTGCTCGGCGCGCCCGTCTTCTGGATGCTCTCGTGGATGTACCTCGCCGTCACGGGGCTTGCGTTCGCCATAGTACTGTCACTCAAAAAGGTTCTGACCTCCAACTCGAAGTGGCTGTACAGCTTCGATGCCATCGGGCTCGCACTCTTCGTCATCACCGGTGTCGAGAAGAGCCTCATGTACGGCTTCCCGATGTGGGTGGCCATAGTCATGGGTATGATCACGGGGTCGTTCGGCGGTGTCTTGCGCGACGTGCTCATCAACGAGGAACCCCTCTTCTTCCGCACCGACATATACGCCACCGCCTGCATCGCCGGAGGCTTCGCATACTGGATAGTGCTGCTGCTCGGAGGCTCGACAATCCTCTGCCAGGCCCTCTGCGCCGGGGTCATACTCTTCCTCCGCTGGGGTACGCTCCGATACGGATGGCACCTGCCGCTGATGAACGAGCCGGACAGCTAAAATAGCTATTGTAGCTATATTAGCTATAATAGCCTCTTTCAACTCTCAACCCTCAACTTTCAACTATGGACGACGAACGATACATGAGAATGGCCATCGAGGAGGCCCGACAGGCTCTCGAAGCCGACGAGGTACCCATCGGGGCCGTCATCGTCAGCCCCAGGGGGCGCATCATCGGGCGCGGGCACAACCTCACCGAGGCTCTCAACGACGTCTCGGCACACGCCGAGATGCAGGCCATCACCGCGGCAGCCTCAACCCTCGGAGGAAAGTATCTCCAAGGCTGCACGCTGTACGTCACAGTCGAGCCGTGCCTCATGTGTGCCGGAGCCATCGGCTGGGCACAGATTGGCCGCATAGTCTACGGCGCCGCCGACCCCAAGCGCGGCTACCGCTCGTTCCGTCCCGAAGTATCCCCGTTCCACCCACGCGCCCGTGTTGAAGGGGGTATCCTCGCCGAAGAATGTGCCGCACTGATGCAAGACTTCTTCCGCGCAAAGCGCAATTAAATACGAGACACTCAACCCAGTCATATACCCCATGAAAAAGAAACTCGTCATATCCTCGGGCGCGGGTATCAGCGCCGAAAGCGGCATCACTACCTTCCGCGACGCGGGAGGCCTGTGGGAGAACTATCCCGTGATGGACGTGGCCTCGGCCGACGGATTCGCTCGCAATCCGGCCCTCGTACACCAGTTCTACAACGAGCGTCGACGTCAGCTCCTCGACGCGCGCCCCAATGCTGCCCACATGGCCCTCGTCGAGCTCGAAAAGTGGTATGACGTCTATGTCATCACGCAGAATGTCGACGACCTGCACGAGAAGGCGGGGTCGAGCCGAATCCTGCACCTTCACGGCGAGCTTATGAAGGCCCGTTCGATCCCCCACCCCGAACGCATATATACACTCGACGAGGAGCATCTCGAAACCACTCCCGAGAGCCGCGACGAGTATGGCGACCCCATAAGGCCACACATAGTATTCTTTCAGGAGGCCGTGCCCAACATCGAACGCGCTATCGAGTGGGCCTCGCAGGCCGACATCTTTGTGGTCGTGGGCACATCGCTCGCCGTCTACCCCGCCGCGAGCCTCCTGCACTACGTCCCCAAGACATCTCCCATATATTACATCGACCCTCACCCTGCACCCGTACCCGACCGCGTCCACGTCATCGCCGAGCCCGCATCGCGCGGCATGGCCGAACTGGTGAAGGAATTGAAAATTGAGAATTGAGAATTTCTTGATTACTCTGACACCTCTGATAACTCTGATAAATCCCTATACACCTATGAAAATCAAACTCACGGCTCTGGCGGCTATCGCAACCATGATGCTCCCCGCCGCTGCCGCAAACCAACCCCTCAAACTCTGGTACAAGGCCCCCGCAGCCGAATGGACCGAGGCTCTGCCGCTCGGCAACTCCCGCCTCGGGGCCATGGTCTACGGCGGCACAGGCGTGGAGGAAATCCAACTCAACGAGGAGACCCTCTGGGGCGGAGGCCCGCACACCAACCACTCGACCGAAGCACTGCAAGCGCTCCCCGAGGTGAGGCAGCTCATCTTCGAGGGCCGCAATGACGAGGCCCAGGACCTGGTGCAGGAGACCTTCCTCACCGGCAAAAACGGTATGCCCTACCAGACCATCGGCTCGCTCCGCCTCCGATTCCCCGGCCATGAGAATGTCACCGAGTATGTCCGCACACTCGACATCGACAGTGCCCTCTCGACCGTGTCCTACACTGCGGGCGGTGTCCGCTATACCCGCGAGACACTCGCATCGCTCGGCGAGGGGGACAATGTCATCGCAATGCGGCTGACCGCCTCCGAGCCCGGTGCGCTCGCCTTCTCGGCTTCGTTCACATCCCCGATGGAACGTTGGAGCGTCGCCCGCGACGGGAAGACCCTCGTACTCACCACCTACGGCAGCGACCACGAGGGAGTGCCCGGTGTCATCAAGGCCGAGACCCGCGTAGCCATCGTCCCCGACGGACCCGGCAAGGTCACAGCCGCCGGCGACTCGCTCACACTCAGCGGCGCCACCGAGGCCACACTCTACATCACCTCGGCAACGAACTTCGTCAACTACCACGACGTCTCGGCCTCGGCCACCAAGCGCGCCAAGGCTCAGATGCAGTCCGCGCTCAAACGCCCCTTCGATAAACTGCGCCGCGACCACATCGACCGCTACCGCTCGCAGTTCGGCCGCGTGGCCATCGACCTCGGCGACACCCCCGCTGAGACCCGCGCCCTCCCCACCGACGAGCGCATCAAGGGTTTCGCCTCGGCCTCTGACCCCGAGCTCGCCGCCCTGCTCTACCAGTATGGCCGCTACCTGCTCATCTCCTCGTCGCAGCCCGGAGGACAGGCCGCCAACCTGCAAGGCATCTGGAACGACAAGCCCAATGCCCCGTGGGACGGCAAGTACACCGTCAACATCAATACCGAGATGAACTACTGGCCCGCCGAGGTCACAAACCTCAGCGAGTGCCACGAACCGCTCTTCACCCTCGTGGGCGACCTCTCGGAGAATGCCCGCAAGACTGCCGAGGAGATGTACGGATGCCCCGGATGGGTCACCCACCACAACACCGACATCTGGCGCACCTCGGGCGTCGTCGACAAGGCAAACTACGGCATGTGGCCCATGGGCGGGGCATGGCTCACCACCCACCTGTGGCAGCACTATCTCTACACCGGCGACCTCGCCAAACTGCGCGAGCACTATCCCGCGATGAAGGGTGCAGCCGACTTCTTCCTCGGCTACCTCACCCCAATGCCCGGGACCGACTGGAAAGTCGTCGCTCCCTCGATGTCTCCCGAACATGGCCCCGCTTCGAAATTCAAGGGCAAGGCATGGGTCGAGGCAGGTTGCACGATGGACAATCAGATCGTCTTCGACCTGCTCAACAACACCCTGCGCGCCGCCGAGCTCACGGGCGAGACCGAGACATACAAGGACTCGCTCCGCGCTGCCATAGCCTCGCTCCCCCCGATGCAGATAGGCCGTTATAATCAGCTCCAGGAGTGGATGGGCGACTGGGATCTCCCGAAGGACGGACACCGCCACGTCTCGCACGCCTACGGCCTCTTCCCCTCAGCACAGATTTCGCCCTACTCCACCCCCGAGCTCTTCGAGGCTGTGCGCAACACCATGATACAGCGTGGCGACGAGGCGACCGGATGGTCCATCGGTTGGAAAATCAATCTCTGGGCACGACTGCAAGACGGCAACCACGCATACAAGATCGTCAACAATATGATCACCGGCCGAACATATCCCAACCTCTTCGACGCCCATCCCCCGTTCCAGATCGACGGCAACTTCGGCTACACGGCAGGCGTCTCGGAGATGCTGATGCAGAGCCATGACGGTGCACTCCACCTGCTCCCCGCCATACCCGATGTATGGGAGAAGGGCTCGGTCAAGGGGCTCGTGAGCCGCGGCGGTTTCGTAGTCGACATGGACTGGGACGGCGGACAGCCCTCGGAGGTCACCGTCACCTCGCGCCTCGGCGGCAATCTCCGCATCCGCTCGTATGTGCCCCTCAAAGGGGAAGGCCTCACCGAAGCCAAGGGTGAGAACCCCAATCCCCTCTTCGGCACCGCCGAGGTCAAAGAACCCCTCGTGAGCAAGGAAATCAACCCCCGCTACCCCCAGCTCAAACGCACCTACGAATACGACCTCACCACCCTCCCCGGCCAGACCTACAAGCTGACCAGGTGACAGGAATTCACCCATAAAACGGGCGGGCGCGGTGTTGATGCACTGCGCCCGCCATTAATATATATATAATGTTCCTTTAATCCTTAATCTCATATCTGACTTCTTCACCGCATGTTTGGATGATCTCTTCGAGTATCTGCCGGCATCGCGCCTCAGACATCTTAATTTTAGTCCCTACGGAGATGAAATCTGACTTCCTCGGATGACCGGAACCATTGACCGATGTTGCGTGTTCACCGTTGTACCCTTCGGTGCATAGTGTCAAATCGTATGCGGGAGCAAGATGCCATCTCCATCTCCCCGAGGCATCCTGCGTAACCATGTAGCTGAAATTCTTGCAATGATCATCCTTGTTGTCCATCAAATAATTGAAGACAATACTACGAGACATTTCTTCGACATAATCAGATGAATGGGTTAGAAAACCTGTCAAAGCCAACAGATTGGAGTAATCAAGGACAGG
>CAMWXQ010000106.1 GCA_947178235.1 uncultured Muribaculaceae bacterium | reverse complement strand
CTTGAAACCCTGATTTCTGAGTTTAACCTCCAGAAGGTCCGCAAGAATTATGGCGACCGTCTAAGCGGTGGCGAACGCCGACGCACCGAGATTGCCCGATGCCTCGCCATCAGCCCCAAGTTCATCATGCTCGACGAACCCTTTGCGGGTGTCGACCCGATCGCCGTCGAGGACATCCAGAGCATCGTCTACCGCCTCAAAGAGAAGAACATCGGCATCCTCATCACCGACCACAACGCCCAGGAGACCCTGCGCATCACCGATCGCGCATACCTCCTCTTCGAGGGTAAGATTCTCTTCCAGGGAACCTCCGAACAGCTCGCCGAGAACCCCATCGTGAGAGAGAAGTATCTGGGCCGCGACTTCATGTTCTACCGCAAGAAATTCGACTACCCCGAAGACCGCTGACAAGGGCGCGGAAGGCGCGGGACAGGGGATGGACCGCACGAAAAGTGTTAACTTAGATTAAATTACTTGACATCGCTCTCGTGAGGTTGTAATTTTGTGCCGATTTTGTTTATTATGCCCAAGAAGTTGCGTCTCCGCATACCACTTTTCAGCACCCGTGCCACGGCAACCCTGTCGGTGGCTCTTGTGCTTGTCATACTCGGCCTCGCCGCACTGGTGGGGACGGGGGCACGGCGCATCACCCGTCTCGTGAAGGAGAATATGGGTTTTGTCGTGGTGCTCGCCGACGGCGCGACAGCCTCGGACATAGCCGAAGTCACCGACCGC
This sequence comes from uncultured Muribaculaceae bacterium, assembly GCA_947178235.1. Lineage (GTDB taxonomy): Bacteria > Bacteroidota > Bacteroidia > Bacteroidales > Muribaculaceae > Duncaniella. The sequence goes on along the minus strand of CAMWXQ010000106.1, from coordinate 4,599 downwards.
CTCCGCGCGACCGGGGGAATTTCTGGTGTGACATTCTCCTCTGAGGATGAGATTCTCGACCGTTGTCAGAAGATCGTCGGCGAGGAGGATGACATCCTGGCCCTCGCAGGTGTCAATCCATTCTCCGCCGAGCTCGAAGTTCATGTCGCTCCGAGCCATGCCCACCCCGATTCGATCGTTGTGCTAACCGCCCCGATCGAGCTGATGCAGTCCGTGAGAGAGGTGCGTGTCACCGCCGACATAATCGACACGGTCCGCAAGACCATGGACAGCATCACCCTCGTCATGCTCATCGTCGCGGGTGCCCTGTTGGTTGTCCCCTTTGTCCTCATCTTCAACACCGTACGCCTCACCGTCTACTCGCGCCGCTTTGTCATCCACACAATGCAGCTCGTCGGCGCCACACCGGGGTTCATCCGCCGTCCGTTCCTCTTGGAGAATCTTCTGAGCGGAGCGTTGGCCGGAGCCATCGCATCGGTGGCAGTCTCCGGAGTACTCTACGGCGCATTCAGTTTCGACCCGTCGCTCTCCGACACGGTGGTCGCCATGGACATTGCAGCTGTCTGCGGCGGGATGGTGGTCACAGGCATGGTCATTTGCCTCGCAGCCTCATGGTTCGCATGTAACCGCTATCTCTCTCTCTCATACGATCAACTTTTCAAATAGTCAGAATCAGACCACACATATAATATAGTATATATGTCTCAGAAACGTCAGTCGCCCGCCGATGAGAAGCTCGTGCGGGAACCCCGCGAGAAACTGCCGCTCCTCGCCTCCAATTTCAAGCTCATGGCTGTGGCCGGTGCCATGATTGTCATCGGCTTCCTCCTCATGGCCGGGGGTTCGACAGGTTGGGACGAGTTCAACCCCGACATCTTCTCGACACGCCGCATTGTCATAGGCCCCCTCGTATCCTTCCTCGGATTCATCTTCATGGGGTTCGCCATCATGTATTCGCCCAAGTCCCAAACCACCGAAGAGACAACTGAAAAATGAGCTGGATAGACGCCCTCATCCTCGGCATCGTGCAAGGCCTTGCCGAATACCTCCCTATTTCGAGCAGCGGACACCTCGAAATCTTCCGTGACATTCTCGGACTGCAACTCTCAGGCGCCGACGCGCTCGAATTTGACGTCGCTCTCCACGTCGCCACCGTCCTCTCGACCATCGTCGTGCTCTGGAAAGAGTTCGTGCCCCTGTGCAAGTCGTTCTTCACCATCAAGATGGACAAGAACTTCTATTATGTCTGCAAGATTCTCCTCTCCTGTATCCCCGTAGCCATCGTTGGGCTCTGTTTCAAGGACTTTGTCGAGAGCTTCTTCGGAGGCAGCCTCACGACAGTCGGCATCTGTCTCCTCGTGACAGCCGCTCTGCTCGCATTCGCATACTACTTCCGCAATCCGGCCCGCGAGGCACGCCACCACGAGACCGGCCGCGAGATCACATGGCTCGACGCCTTCATCATCGGCTGTGCCCAGGCCGTCGCCGTTCTCCCCGGCCTCAGCCGCTCGGGCACACCCATCGCCACGGGTCTCCTCCTCGGCGACAAGCGTTCGAGCATGGCCCAGTTCTCCTTCTTCATGGTCATCATCCCCATCCTCGGCGAAGCCCTCCTCGATGTCAAGGATATGATCGGCGGCGAGGGAGCATCCGAAGCCATCGGCACCATCCCCCTCGTGGTCGGATTCATCGCTTCGTTCGTTGTGGGCTGTATCGCCTGCAAGTGGATGATAGAACTCGTCAAGAAAGGAAAACTGGTCTGGTTCTCACTCTACTGCCTCGCGGTGGGTATCCTTTGCATCTGCTGGTAAAATGACTTTTGATTTCTTCGGAGGGGAGACCCTCTACATAGACAAGCCTATCCAAAGGACCTCGTTTGACGTCGTGAAGCGTCTGCGTGGTGTCATCCAACACCGCTTGCACCGCAAGAAACTCAAAGTTGGCCACGCGGGAACACTCGACCCTCTGGCCACAGGAGTGATGATTGTGGTGACAGGCCGCTCGACCAAACAGATCGAACAACTGCAAAGCGGGGTTAAGGAATATGTGGCAACCCTCGCCCTAGGAGCCACTACACCGAGCTTCGACCGCGAGACCGAGGTGGACGCCACATACCCCACGGACCACATCACCCGCGAGCTCATCGAGGAGACCCTCGCCAAATTCAAGGGCCGCATCGAACAGGTACCCCCGAAGTTCTCGGCATGTAAGATCGAGGGAACACGCGCCTATGACCTTGCCCGCAAAGGGGAGGAAGTCGAACTGAAACCCAAAGTGCTGGTCATCGACGAGATCGAACTGCTCGACTACAATGAGGCCACCTCGGAGGCCACGATCCGCGTCGTCTGCTCCAAGGGCACTTACATCCGAGCCCTCGCCCGCGACATCGGCGCAGCCCTCGGCTCGGGGGCTCATCTATCGGCCCTGCGGCGTACCCGCGTCGGCGACGTCACACTGGCTGACTGTCTCACCCCCGACCGCGCTGTCGAGCTCATACGGAACTCCGAACTCATCCTCCCCGAAGAGGATCAATAAACGCCCAGATTATAAGACTTATCCGCCATATAAGACTTATTCCAACCCAACAAGACATCAACGATATATCTCATATCCCAACATGAAGTTATCCCAGTTCAAATTCAAGCTCCCCGAGAATCTCATCGCTCAGTATCCCGCCGAAGAACGTGACGATGCCCGCCTCATGGTGATCAACCGCAAGACCGGCACAATCGAGGACCACAAATTCAAGGAAGTGATCGACTTCTTCGATGACGGCGACCTCTTTGTCTACAACGACTCGATGGTATTCCCCGCTCTCCTCTACGGCAACAAGGAGAAGACCGGTGCCCGCATCGAGGTATTCCTGCTGCGCGAGCTCTCGGCTGACAACAAGCTCTGGGATGTGCTCGTCGAGCCGGCCCGAAAAATCCGTATCGGCAACAAACTCTACTTCGGACAGGACGACTCGCTGGTTGCGGAGGTCATCGTCAACTCAACCTCGCGCGGGCGCACGCTCCGTTTCTTCTACGACGGCCCACACGACGAGTTCAAGCGCGAGCTCTACAAGCTCGGCGCAACCCCCCTGCCCCACTATATCAAACGCCCCTCGACCGAACTCGACGATGAGCGTTATCAGCCCATCTATGCGAGCAAGGAGGGTGCCGTGATCTCTTCGGGCGTCGGCCTCCACTTCTCCCGTGAGCTGCTGAAACGTCTCGAAATCAAGGGTGTCGGCCAGGCCTTCATCACAATCCACAGCGGTCTGGGCAACTACCGCGAGATCGATGTCGAAGACCTCACCAAACACCGCATGGACTCCGAGGAGATGGTCGCTTCCGAGGCTCTCGTGGACACCGTGAACGCCACCAAGGACTCGGGCCATAAGGTCTGTGCCGTCGGCACCGCCGTCCTCCGCGCCATCGCCAGTGCCGTCAGCATGGGTGGCCACATGAAGACCTATACTGGTTGGACCAACAAGTTCATCTTCCCCCCCTACGACTTCACCGTCACCGACGCGCTCCTCTCCAACTTCCACCTCCCCTACTCGACGATGCTCATGATGGTGGCAGCCTTCGGCGGCTACGACCTCGTGATGGAGGCATACAAAAAAGCCGTCAAGGAGGAATACAAATTCGGCGTCTACGGCGACTCAATGCTCATAATTTAAGGAGTTGAAAGTTGAGTGTTGAGAGTTGAAAGAGAATGTCTACGACTTCTCTGAATACTCTGAATTTCAAAATTCAAAATTCCCAATTCAAAATTCTGCATAGTGTCTCTTTTCCTAACCATCCCACGCGAGGGGCAGGCGGTAGTCCGCGAGAAGATGAGCCGCTTCCTTGCCTTCGCCATCCCCGTGACGTCGGTCGAGGAGGCGAAAGAGGCCATTGCACTTTATACCAACGAGTATCACGACGCCCGCCACGTCTGCTGGGCATACATGATAGGTGCCGACAGGCTCACATACCTGTCGAGTGACAACGGCGAGCCATCGGGCACTGCCGGCAAGCCTATCCTCGGGCAAATCAACTCGCTCGGGCTCACGGATGTCGTCGTGATAGTCGTCCGCTACTTCGGTGGCATCAAACTGGGAACCCCGGGGCTGATCGCCGCCTACCGCCAGGCTGCGCGCGAGGCCCTCGACGATGCGGGCATGGTGGAGGGTCGCGAGATGACGTCGCTCTCATGCACCTTCCCATACCAGGCCATGAACCCTGTGATGTCGCTCATCAAGGGCTACCAGTCGACAGACCCTGTGACGATCGCAGACAAGAGCTTCGACAACACCTGCTCCGTCACCCTATCTCTCCCTCTCGACCTGCTCGACGAGCTTTCTGGACGGCTCGATGCCATCTCGGGCACCTCGGTAGACAGGCCCGGCACTAAACATTAGGCAATGCATATTTGTTATAGAAATAGCTAATTCTCACATTATCCCCACCGGCGGCAATGGCCCGCGCCGACCGCCCGACCCAAATAAGATAAATGACCGAAAACAAGACAGATATTCTCCCACTCATCATCGAGGGAATCCAAGACCGCAAGGGAACGAAAATCTCCATCGTCGACCTCTCCGAGATCGAGAGCGCCGCAGCATCGCGA
>CAMWXQ010000105.1 GCA_947178235.1 uncultured Muribaculaceae bacterium | reverse complement strand
TAGGTATCCTTGAGATACTTCTCCATCACGGGGATGTCATAGGTGATGGGCTTGCGGCCATGCTTGCGCGCGATGAAGTCGGGGATATAGTCCATCGGGCCCGGGCGGTATAGGGCGTTCATGGCTATGAGGTCCTCGAATGTGGAGGGTTGAAGCTCTCGAAGGTACTTCTGCATACCCGCGGACTCGAACTGGAATGTCCCAGTCGTGTGCCCCGCCGAATAGAGGGCATACGTCGCGGGGTCATTGATGTCGATGGCCTCGATGTCGATGTCGATGCCTCGTGTGAGTTTGATGTTGTGCAGGGCCTCCTTGATGATGGAGAGGGTTTTCAGACCCAGGAAGTCCATCTTGATGAGCCCGGTGTCCTCGATGATCGAACCCTCATACTGGGTCACGATCATCTTGTCGTTGCCCGAAGCGCCGGGGTTCTTGTCGATCGCGGTTGCCACCGGCACCCAGTCGGTGATCGGGTCTCGGCAGATGATGACGCCACAGGCGTGCACGCCGGTGTTGCGGACATTGCCTTCGAGGCGCTTGGCGTATTCGAGCGTCTCCTTTATGAGATAGTTGTTCGAGTTGAGCTCAGGGCCGAACTCGGGGACAAACTGATAGCAATTTTTGAGATTCGTTTTCAGCGTCTTTCCGTCGGGGCCGTCGGGCATACGCGCGGGTACGAGCTTGGCGAGGCGGTTGGCCTCGGGCAGGGGCAGCTGCTCGACGCGCGCGACATCCTTGATGGCCGACTTGGCCGCCATGGTGCCGAAGGTGATGATGTGGGCGACCTTCTCCTCGCCGTACTTGTCTGTGACGTAGCGCAGTACGTCGGCGCGGCCGTCGTCGTCGAAGTCAACGTCGATATCGGGGAGCGAGATACGGTCGGGATTGAGGAATCGTTCGAAGAGCAGGTCATACTTGATCGGGTCGACCTGAGTGATGCCGAGGCAGTACGCGACGACCGAGCCCGCAGCCGATCCACGGCCGGGGCCGACGGACACACCGAGCTGATGGCGCGCGACGTTGATGAAGTCCTGGACAATGAGGAAGTATCCCGGAAAGCCCATGGTCTTCATGATGTAGAGCTCGAAGTTGATGCGCTCTTTCAGCTCGTCGGTCAGCGGCGAGCCGTAGCGTCGCTCGGCTCCCTCGTATGCGAGCTTCGAGAGATAGTCGGCCTCGAACTTGATGCGGTAGAGTTTGTCGTACCCGCCGAGCTTGTCTATCTTCTTCTGCGCCGCCTCGGGCGAGAGGACTACATTGCCGTTCTCGTCTCGGGTGAATTCGTCGAACAGGTCCTGCTCGGTCAGTCGCTGACGATACTCCTCCTCGGTGCCGAAGTCGGCCGGAATCTCGAAGAAGGGCATGATCGGCGCATGGTCGATCGAGTAGCTTTCGACCTTGTTCAGAATCTCGATGGTATTTTCGAGAGCCTCGGGCAGATCGGGGAAAACCGCAGCCATCTCCTCCTGCGACTTGAACCACTCCTGGTGAGTGTACCTCATGCGGTCCATGTCTGTGAGATAGTTGTTGGTGTAGATGCAGATGAGGCGGTCATGTGCCTCGGCATCCTCGGCGTTGATGAAGTGCGAGTCGTTTGTGGCGATTATCTTGATGCCGTGGCGGCGCGCCATGTCGATGAGCACGGGGTTCACCTGCTCCTGGCGCTCGAATGTCTCGCGGTTGGCCCCGGGGACATTGGTCTTGTGTCGTTGGAGCTCGATGTAATAGTCGTCACCGAAAGTCTCCTTGAACCACAGCACCTGCTTCTCGGCCTCTTCGAGCTGTCCCGCCATGATGAGCCTCGGAATCTCACCTCCGAGACAGGCCGAGCAGACGATGAGCCCTTCGCGATGGGCCGCAAGGGCCTCCTTGTCGGTACGGGGATGGTGATAGAATCCCTCGGTGTGCGCCTGGGAGACAATCTTTATGAGATTCTTGTATCCTTTTAGGTTCTTGGCGAGCACGACGAGGTGCCGACCCTTGTCAGTCTTGTCCGAGCGGTCGCGCAGGCTTCCCTTAGCGACATACATCTCGCAGCCGAAGATAGGCTTGAAGGCGAGCTTCTTTTCGAGCTTCGCAATCTCGGCCTCAACCTCGGGACGGATCCGTTCGGCCTCCTCGGGTGTCGGGGCATCTTCGAGACGCTTGCGGGCATCGGCAATCTTCCCCTTGGTCTTACCTTTCAGCTTGTTGACATAGTTGAACAGCTCCTTCACGCCGAACATATTCCCGTGGTCGGGCAGCGCGAAGCCGGGCATTCCGAGCGCGAGCGCCTTGTCGACCAGACCGGTGACCGATGCCTGGCCGTCGAGCAGCGAATACTGACTGTGGACGTGTAGGTGTACGAATTCTGCCATTTACAAGAGAGGGGTGTGAAGAGATTGGATTTTAAGACTTCAAAGTTACGCAAAAATCCCTAATGCCACCACGGCATAATGATTTTTTAACACTCCCTCAAAGACTATTCTCAATCATACCTCACGTCCCACAGGTAGAGGGCGTGGCCGGGCATGGAGGTGCCGGCGGCGCAGCGGTCGCGACGGCGGATGACATCGCCGAATCCCTCGACCGTCATCTTTCCGCGCCCGACTTCGACGAGGGTACCGACGACGGCCCTCACCATATTGCGGAGGAATCTGTCCGCCGTGATCTCGAACACCATCCCCCGCGTGCCGTCGAAGGCCTCCCACTCCATCCACCGCGCCCGCGTCACATGACAGATATTGGTCTTGGCGTCGGAATGCAGCTTGGCGAACGAGGTGAAATCTTCCGTCTCCAACAACAGTGCAGCCGCGCGGTTCATCGCCTCATAGTCGAGCGTGGCGGGAGCGCGCCAGACGAGCGGGTGCATGAAGGCATCCTTCTCGGGCAGGGCAAAGTATCGGTATGTCCGCGCCGTGGCCGAGAAGCGGGCGTGCATGTCGGCGGGAACCTCCTCGATAGAGTGGACGGCGATGTCGGGCCCCACGATGGAATTGAGCGCGCGCACGAGCCCGCGTGGGTCAAACCCATCTCCCTCGGGCATATCGAAGTGCGCAACCATCAAACGCGCATTGACCCCCGCATCGGTGCGCCCTGCCCCTGTCACAGGACAGGCGGGGAGGCGCAGGACACGCGCCATAGCCTCTTCGAGAGTCTGCTGGACGGTCACAGCCCCCGGCTGGGTCTGCCATCCGTGGAACGGCGCCCCCCGATAAGAGAGGCGCATGAAGTAGCGGGCCATCAGTCGCGCTCGATATAGGTGTAGCCGTAGAGCCCCGAGCGGTAATTGCTGAGGAACTCGCGACCCTCCTCGGGCGAGATCTTGCCCTCCTTCATGGCCGCGGTCACCCAAGCCTCGACGTTGCGCACGAGCTTCTTCGGGTTGAACTGCACATAGTCGAGCACATCGGCCACGGTCTCGCCGTCGATGATACGGTCGATCTCATAGTGGTCCTTGTAGACCGAAATATGCACCGCAGTCGTATCGCCGAAGAGGTTGTGCATATCGCCGAGGATTTCCTGGTATGCCCCGACGAGGAACACGCCGAGGTAGTACGGCTCACCCGGCTTCAAGGCATGTACCGGGAGTGCGCCCGATGTATTCCCGCCGTGGGTTATGAAGTTGGCAATCTTGCCGTCGCTGTCACAGGTTATGTCCTGTATGGTACATGTCTTTGTCGGCTTCTCGTCGAGGCGCGACAGGGGGATGATCGGGAAAATCTGATCGATGGCCCACGAGTCGGGCAGCGACTGGAAGAGCGAGAAGTTGCAGAAGTACTTGTCCGGGGTCATCTTCTTGACGTTGCGCAGCTCGTCGGGAGCATGGCGCATACCCGAGGCAATGGCCGAGATCTCGCGCGCGATGCTCCAAAAGAGCTCCTCGATCTGGGCGCGTGTGCGCAGGTCGAGATGCCCGAGGCTGAACAGGTCGAGCGCCTCCTCGCGAATCTGCTGAGCATCGTGCCACGACTCGACGCTCCGCTGCTGGTCGAGGTTGTCCCAGATCTCATACAGCTCGCGCACGAGCTCGTGATCCTCGGGGGTGACGGTCTTCGAGTCCTTCCAGTATGGGAGCTGGGTGGTTTCCAACACCTCGAACACAAGCACCGAGTGGTGGGCCGTGAGCGACCGTCCGCTCTCATTGATGATATTGGGTTGTTTCAGCCCATTCTTCACACAGGCGTCGACGATGGCCGAGACGGCGTCGTTGGCATACTCCTGTATCGAATAGTTCATCGACGATCCCGAGGCCGAGTTGCGCGTGCCGTCATAGTCCACGCCGAGACCGCCGCCGATGTCCATGAAGTCCACGTCGAATCCCATGCGCGAGAGCTGAACGTAGAATTGCGTGGCCTCGCGGATGGCGTTCTTGATCAGACGGATCTTGGTTATCTGACTGCCTATGTGGAAGTGGATCAGTTTCAGACAATGCTTCATCCTGTTCTTTTCGAGGAAGTCGAGTGCTTCGAGCAGCTCGGCCGAGTTGAGCCCGAACTTCGACTGGTCGCCACCCGATGTCTCCCACTTGCCCGAGCCCGAGGACGCGAGCTTGATTCGGATGCCGATGTTCGGGTCTATGCCTATGCGGCGGGCCACCTCGGCGATGATGCGCAGCTCGTTCAGCTTCTCTACCACTATATATATGCGGCGTCCCATCTTCTGGGCGAGCAGGGCGAGCTCGATATAGGTCTGATCCTTGTATCCGTTGCAGATTATGAGGGCGTTCTCCTTGATGTTGGTTGCCAGTACGGCATGGAGTTCGGGCTTCGAACCCGCTTCGAGGCCGATGTTGAACTTCTCGCCGTGCGTCACGATCTCCTCTACGACGGGGCGCATCTGATTCACCTTGATCGGGTAGATGATATAGTTCTGACCCTGGTAGTCATACTGGCGCGAGGCCACGGCGAAGCACTTCGAGATCTTCTCGATGCGGCTGTCGAGGATGTCGGGGAATCGCAGCAGCACGGGCGAGGTTATATCCTTCACCTGCAGCTCGTCCATCACCTCGCGCAGGTCGACCGAGGCATACCCCTCGCGCGGTGTCACACAGACGTGTCCCTTGTCATTGATGGAGAAGTATTGCCTTCCCCACCCCTGGATGTTGTACAGTTCCGCACTGTCCTCAATGCGCCATCTTCTCATCGGCTTCTATCTGTTTTTTCTTTGGGTTTGGGTTCTTACTTGATACGTTCCTGTCCGCGGTGCCGGGACGCTTACGCGCCCGTGCGACGGAAGGTTATTGGAGGGCAAAGGTAATCAAAATCCCCCGAAAAACCTCACCTCGGCGTCGGAAATTCACAACCGGGGTTCGCATAGGCACAAAAAAATTATCCGTCATCCCGACGAATAACTTTTTTACCTTAAATCTAATAC
>CAMWXQ010000104.1 GCA_947178235.1 uncultured Muribaculaceae bacterium | reverse complement strand
ATACCCCGACACTCCTCGACTTTGTCCTGCGCAGGGGCATCGACATCATGCAGGGTTGGAACGCCGTTCCCCACCTCTTCCGCGCTTCATGGATCGGTGACCTCGCCCCGCTCACCCTCCCCGGCGACCCCGTCGGCAGCAAGATCCTCGACCTCTATGCGCGCTTGGCTTCCTCCTCCCCCGAGGGTTCGGCCCCCGCGGTCTCCGCTCAGCTCGGGCGCACGCTGTTCATGTGCTCCAACGTCGCCGATCCGGCTCCAGACCTGCTCCGCGACAAGCTCTCGGCGCTCTACGAACGATGCCGCGGCTCAGAGTGGGCCGGCGACATCCTCGAAGCCATGCCCCGCCCCGAGCCGTCCGAGACGTGGGCCCACACATACTGCGCCCAGATCGAAACCTTCCTCGAAGCGCACCCTAACTACTGGCGCAAGCCGTGTCTCGACAATATCCTCGCCGACCTCCGCCAGTCACACATATCCGTCGAGACCCCCGTGGCCGTAGCCCCGGGGAGCCCCTTCGGCGTCAAGGTCACGATGCGCAACATCGCCGCCGCCACACTGAGAGTATATGATGTCAGCGCGGACCCTGTCGCACGTCAGAATTACTCGGTCGCCGCGCGCCAGGCCATGCCCACTCCCGTCGCCGTCATCCCTGTCGAGATTGATGGGATGGAAACCCCGTTCGAACAGTCGGTGACCGTCAATGTCACCCTACCGAAGGCGGGCGCCTACATCATCGTGCCCTCCTTCGGCGGACAGGAGAAGTCGCGCCGCATGGACTACCCCAAGATCTATGCCACCTGCGTGGCCCTCGCCTCGTCGCGCCTCGCCGAGACCCGCCTGTGGGCCGTCGACCCCGCCTCGGGCGCACCCCTCGCGGACACGAGGCTCTTCCTCACCCCAAACACTTACCGCAACCCCAATGATTCGAGGCTCATAGGCACGACAGGCAAGGATGGATGGGTCAAGCTCGCCGACGGCAGCGGCATGGTCACCGCCACCCGCGGCGCCGACCGCTTCGCCCACCCGACCTATGCCTACGCCGACACCTATAAGCCCTCCGACAAGTGGTACCGTCAGATCTCGGGATTCACATCGCTCCCCGTCTACCATCTCGGCGACACCGTCGTGTGGAGCGCCGTGGCATACGAGTACCGCGGAGCGGAGCGCCGCCCCCTCTCCGACACGCGCCTGCGTGCAGTCCTGAGCGAGCCTTCGGGCACCCCGCTCGACACCATCGAGGTAACGACCGACCGATGGGGACGCGCCGAGGGGCGTTTCGCCACACCCGAGGGTGGCCTCACGGGCGAATACGGAATCTTCTTCGGCAATCAAGAAGGCTATCTCTCCGTCACCGTCTCAGACTACAAGCTCCCAACCTATATGATTTCGGGGCTCAAAGCCATGCAGGGAATCCCCGCGCAGGGTGGTGTCACCCTCGCGGGCGAACTCCTCAGCTACTCGGGCTTCCCGCTCGAAGGCACATCGGTCAGCATAGAGCTCGCCGTCGAGCGGCGCCCGCGATGGTGGATGCCCTCGCCGAGCTTCCGTTTCTACTCCACTGACACCGTCGCGGGCGCGGGCGGACGCTTCGAAATCCCCATCACCGCCGACATCCTCGACTCCGCACCCCTCGCCGACGGCTATTTCACCGCCACCGTCACAGCCCTCACTCAGTCGGGCGAGAGCCGCACGGCCACAGTCTCGTTCGCCGTATCCCGCAGATATGTAGTCAAGCTCGACATCCCCTCGGCGGTCGAGGTCGGCGCTGGCACACTACCATTTGTCACCGAGGTCGCGGACTCCAACGACTCGATCGTCAGCCGCGAGCTCGCCTACACCCTCTCTGCCGAGAAGAAACCGATCCTATCGGGCACACTGATGTCCGGGCGCGAGAAGATAGATGTGCGCCGCATCCCCTCGGGGAACTACACGCTGCGCCTCACCCTCGCGGGAGCGGACAGCATCTTGGCCGAGGCGGTCGAGCGCGAGATTGTGATTTACAGAGCCACCGAGAAGGCCACACCCCTACCCGGCACCCTCCTTTGGAGCCCCGAGAGGAAAGTCAAGACCGATCCCTCGGGCCGCGGCCAGTGGCTGTATGCCACCGATATGCCCACATGGTTGCTCGTGACCCTCTCAGCTGACGGCAAGATGCTGAGCCAGGAGTGGCGTCAGGTCGCCGCGGGTCTCTCGCGCCTCGAAGTAACCCTGCCCGACGGCATCGACGAAGCTCTGATGACGGTCGCCGCCACTGGTGGCTACCGCTCATCGTCGCTCGACGTGAACGTCACACGCGGGAAACGGCGTGGAATCAAGATCTCCACCGAGACTTTCCGCAACCGCCTCACCCCCGGCTCGCATGAGGAGTGGACACTGCGCGTCACCGACCTCGACGGCGAGGGGCGCGAGGCAGCCGTGATGGCACGCCTCTACAACGCCGCCCTCGATGCCGTGGCCTCGGGACACTGGTTCCTCAACCCCTCTTCGGGCTATATACCCCGCCTCGAATGGCGCGGGCCCGCCCTCGGCGAGACCTCGACCTCGTGGCTCTCGGGCATGGCACACGAATACGGCGAGTGCCCCTCCATGCCGTCGGCCGACTTCAACACCTACGGCCTCCCACTCTACTCGGGCGGACGCATGAACGGCATCATGATACGCGGGACAATGATGAAGTCCGCGGCCACCGACCTCGCAGCCGGCAGGGACGAGGAGGCCGTGGCGGATGAGGCCGTTCTCGAAGAAGTTGCCGTGACTACGTTCGACTCGGCTGCCCCGGCTGACGCGGGCGCGATGGCTGTCGGCGAAGCCAAGTCTGCCGAGGCAGCCGAGGAGGATGCCCCCGCGGTGGTCTACCGCCCCGCCGAGGTTCCCCTCGCCTTCTTCCGTCCGACGCTCACCACGGACGCCGACGGCTCGTTGCGCCTCGCCTTCACCCTCCCCGACGCGAATACCACATGGAACTTCGAGGCACTCGCATGGACTTCGGATTTGGAGACCGGTAGGCTGACCGAGGAGGTCGTGGCCTCGAAGGCCGTCATGATTCAGCCCAACCTCCCCCGCTTCGTGCGCTCGGGGGACACCGCCGTGATACCCGCGATGGTGATGAACGCCACCGACTCGGTGGCCGAGATCACCGTCACCACCGAGTTCTTCGATCCCTCGGATATGCGTGTCACCCACTCGTGCGACACGACGCTCACGATTGAGCCCCAAGGGTCAGCAACCGTCGATGCGACGCTCCATGCCCCCTCGGGTGTCCCCTTCGCGGGATACCGCGTCCGCGCCGTGAGCGGCGAGGCGTCGGACGGCGAGCAGACCCTACTCCCCGTGCTCGAAGCTACAGGCTCAGTCGTCGAGAGCATCCCATTCTACATCGACCCCGACAACGCCCGCATATCACTCCGCATCCCGACCCTCCCCGAAGGGGGCACCAACACCCTGCAATTCTGCGCCAATCCCGTGTGGTATGTCGTGACCGCCCTCCCCGGGCTCATTGACCGCGAGGCATTCACCGCCCCCGAGGCCGCCGAGGCAATCTTCGCCGCCTCCATCGCCGCGGGCATCCTGCGCGACAATCCCACAGTCGGCGAGGCACTGCGCGAGTGGACCGCGGGGAACAGGTCTGCCGAGGCTCTCACGTCGCTGCTCGACCGCAACGATGAGCTGAAAATGATGCTCCTCACGGCAACCCCGTGGATGTCCGACGCGGCGGACGACACCGAGAGAATGACCCGCCTCTCACTGCTCTTCGACCGCGGCCTCATCGACCGCACCATCCGCGCCAATGTCTCGCTCCTCGGCCGCCTCAAAACCCCGGACGGCGGATGGGCGTGGAACAGCCGCTATCCCGAGTATTCGCGATGGGCCACACGACGCGTCCTCGCCCTCGCGGGTCGCCTCGCCTCGCTCGGCTACCTCCCCACAGACTCGAATCTCTCGGCAATGCTCCGCGCAGCCCTCGACCGCGACACACGCGAGACCAAAAAGGAGTTCAACAAGTACCCTAAAGGGGATTATGTCGACTACCTGCTCATCCACGACCGCTTCCGCACACTCGGATGGGGCAAGCCCGACGCGACCATCGCCACCGCTACGGCCAACCGCCTCGTGCGCGACTGGCGCAAGCTTGGGATGACCTCGCGGGCAACCGCCGCCATCCTCCTCAGCCACAACGGCTATCCGCGCGTGGCTACTCAGATCGTGGCGTCGCTCGCCCAGAACATCACCCGCATCCCCGGGCGTGGCGGATGCTTCAAACAGCTCACCTACGATGCCGTCGAGGGTAATGCCCTCATCCTCGACGCGTTCCGTCAGATCAGCCCCGAGAGCCCCGAGGTCAAGCTGCTCGCCCAATGGCTCATCATGGAGAAGAGTGCCCAGGACTGGGGGAGCTCGTCGGCGACCTCGGATGTCATCGCCGTCATCCTCGCCACCTCGGGCCGTTACCTCGACGGCAGTACCGCCGCTACCGTCACGGCGGGGAGCGAGACACTCACTCCCCCCACGATCAGCGAGCGGCTCGGCGAGTTTGTGATGCCGATACCCGCGTCGGCCTCGGGCGAGACACTGACCCTCACGCGCGAGGCGCGGACACCCGCATGGGGAGCCGTCATCTCGCAGTACACCGACTCGCTCGCATCGTTGCGCGCCGCCTCATGTCCCGAGCTCGCAATCACGAAGCGTCTGATGCTCCTCAGCCCCGACGGCGAGACGGTCGAGGTGACTGCCGGCACCCCGCTCCGCGTCGGCGACCGCCTGCGCGTCACGCTCACCATCACCTGCACCCAGACCATGGACTATGTAGCCATCCGCGACGAGCGCGCGGCATGTCTCGAACCTGTCGATCAGCTCCCAGGCACGATCGCCGCGGACGGCCTCATCTTCTACCGCGAGAACGGCGACAGCTCGACACGCATCTTCATCGACCGGCTCCCCACGGGGACATATCTTCTCTCCTACGATATGTGGGTCAACAATGCGGGCCTCTTCACGGCCGGAGCGGCATCGGTCCAGAGCCAGTACGCACCACGCTTTGCAGCCCATTCCGCAGGTAGCACGTTGAGCATCAACCCACTTTGAAAAGTTAACATTAATTAAAGCGAGGATTTGGAGATTTTTGGCTAAATTTGTGGAAACGTAACTACAAACCACAAATTCCTGTGCCGCATTCCGTAATGCCCACGGATAACAGTCAATGAAACACATTTTCCAAATCCTCGCGTTCATTCTACTCGTCGCCTCCCCACCCCCCCCGGCAGGCGGTCAGAGTATCCCCCCCACCCCCTACGCGGCCCAACTGGAAAAACCGCTAGACGAAATACTCAAGGAGTTCCCGCGCCATTCGGCCAAGTTTAATG
>CAMWXQ010000103.1 GCA_947178235.1 uncultured Muribaculaceae bacterium | reverse complement strand
GATGAGCAGGGGGGTGCGGATGGCCATGTTGAGCCATTGGCGGCCGGGGATGGCGATGAGTTCCGAGAGGCCCCAGAGGGCGAGGGCGACGAGGACGTAGGCCGTGAGGCGCCCGACGTGGTAGCGGATGGGCATATGTACCTGGCCGGCCCAGTAGGAGGCAATCATCATGGCTCCGTAGCAGCCGAAGGCGGCCCATGCGCAGCCCATGTAGCCCATGCGGGGGACAAGGAGGACGTTGAGCAGCAGCGTGACGCATAGCCCTCCGAGCGAGAGCCACATGCCCCAGACGGTGCGGTCGGTGAGCTTATACCACACCGAGAGGTTGTAGAAGACCCCGAAGAAGACCTCGGCAAGCATCACGATCGGCACCACGCGCAGGCCGCTGAAATAGGCGGGGGCGATGAAGTGACGTATGATGTCGAGGTAGAACATCACACCCAGGAAGATGAACATCGAGAAGATCACGAACCACTTCATGGCGTCGGCATAGCTCTTCTCCGAGTCCTCGCCCTCCTGGCGGGCGCGGGCAAAGATGAATGGCTCGTAGGCGAAGCGGAAGGCCTGTATGAACATCACCATGACGATGGCAATCTTGTAGTTGGCATTATAGATGCCGAGCTCGGCCATGGTGCGGGCGGGGTCGGTGTAGAGATAGGGGAAGAGGAGCGTATTGACCGTCTGATTGAGGATTCCGGCGATGCCGAGCACGAGCAGCGGGGCCGAGTAGACAATCATCCTGCGCCACAGGTCGGCGTCGAAGCGCCAACGGAAACCCCTCAGCTCGGGCAGGAGCAGCGGTAGATTGACGGCCGAGGCGATGAGATTGGCGAGGAAGATGTACCCGATGCCGAAGTCGGGGTCGTACCAGGACGCTATGAGCCCCGGATTGTGCCGCCAGATGACCGGGCAGAGGAGGATGAAGAAGAGATTGAGGCCGATGTTGAGGCCGATGTTGACCAGTTTGAGGACGGCGAAGCGCAGTGCCTTGTTGCGGTAGCGCAGATAGCTGAACGGCAGGGCCGTGAACGCGTCGAGGGCCACGGCCACCACCATCATCCCCGCATACGAGGGGTGGGCAGCGCAGTGGAGCAGGTCGGCCACGGGGCGCAGGAATATGAGGCAGAGCAGGGTGAAGGCTGTCGACGTCGTGGCCAACGACGAGAGCCCCGTGGAGTAGACCGTCATCGGGTCATAGTGGCGCTCGTGGTTGGCGAAACGGAAAAATCCTGTCTCCATGCCGTACGTCAGCACGATCATGGCTATGGCCACGGCGGCGTAGACATAGGTCACGACGCCATACTCGCTCTGGGCGAAGGTGAAGGTATAGAGCGGGACGAGGCACCAGTTGAGGAAGCGGCCCACGATGGAGCTGAGGCCATAGATGGCCGTGTCCTTGACGAGACTTCTGATTCCGGGCATGGGAGTGGGGGTGGATTAGTCGAAGAGCGATGAGGTGGAGACAGGGGGATTGAGGCGCAGGTGGCGGTAGGCCAGCGACGTGACCTCGCGCCCCCTCGGGGTGCGGCGCAGGAATCCCTCCATGATGAGGAACGGCTCGTAGACCTCCTCGATGGTGTCCGCCTCCTCGCCGATGGCCGTGGCGATGGTCGAGATACCCACGGGGCCGCCGCCGAACTTATGTATCATCGTCGAGAGCAGCTTGTGGTCCATCTCGTCGAGGCCGTGGCTGTCGATGTTGAGTGCTTCGAGGGCGAAGCGGGCAATCTCGGGGTCGATGTCTCCCGAGCCCTTGACCTGGGCGAAGTCGCGGACGCGGCGCAGCAGCGAGTTGGCTATTCGCGGGGTCCCGCGCGAGCGCAGGGCTATCTCGTGGGCCGCCTCGGGGGTGATCTTCACCTGCAAGAGCGCCGCCGAACGGCGTATGATGCGTTCGAGGACCTCGTGCGAGTAGTATTCGAGATGACAGTTGATGCCGAATCGGGCGCGCATCGGTGCTGTCAGCATACCCGAGCGGGTCGTGGCGCCGATGAGCGTGAAGGGGGAGAGGGAGAGCTGCACCGAGCGCGCCCCGGGCCCCTTGTCGATCATGATGTCGATGCGGTAGTCCTCCATGGCCGAGTAGAGGTACTCCTCGACCACGCGGCTGAGGCGGTGAATCTCGTCGATGAAGAGGACGTCGTGCTCTTCGAGCCCCGTGAGGATGCCGGCGAGGTCCCCCGGCTTGTCGAGGACAGGGCCCGAGGTGACCTTGAAGTTGACCCCGAGCTCATTGGCGATGATTCCGGCCAGGGTGGTCTTCCCGAGCCCCGGAGGGCCGAAGAGGAGGAGATGGTCGAGCGGTTCGCCACGCAGCTTGGCCGCCTGGACAAACACTTTGAGATTCTCCACAATCTTCTCCTGGCCGTTGAAGGAGTCGAAATAGGATGGGCGGAGAGCCTTCTCGAACTCTCCGTCGCGGGTTATGTTGTTGTGGATGTCGAAGTCTTCCATTGGGATATACAGGATGGCTATCGGCTGATAGCGGACTACAAAAATAGTAATTTTCCCGCAACAAGGCAAGTCCCGGCGGCGTTATAACCCAACAATGACCTCGATAATGAAAAGCAAGAAGATAGTCATCATGGGCGCCACCTCGGGCATAGGCCTGGCGGTGGCCGAACGCCTCGCCGCCAAGGGATACCGCATAGGCGCGGCGGGACGCAACGAGGAGGCCCTGCGCCGCCTCGCGGCCAAGTATCCCGGGATGGTCGTGTGGCATCAGATAGATGTCACGCGCACCGAGTGTGTCACAGGCCTGCGCAAGCTCATCGACAAGCTCGGCGGCATGGATGTCTACTTCCACGTCTCGGGGGTCTACTATCCCAATCCCGCGCTCGACCACACGCTCGACGCCGCCACGGTGAGGACCAACGTCTGGGGCTTCACCCAGATGGTCGACGCGGCCTTCTGCTACTTCCGCGACGAGCACCGCGGACGCGGACGCATCGCCGCCGTCACCTCGGTCGCGGGCACCAAGGGTATAGGCCCGATGGCCTCATACTCGGCCTCTAAGCGGTTCCAGAACACCTACCTCACCGCCCTCGACCAGCTCGCGCGCTCGCAGGGACTCAAGATACGCGTCACCGACATCCGTCCCGGATGGGTCAGCACACCGCTGCTCGAAGCCGGGCAGAAGTATCCGATGCTGATGCCCCTCGACTACGCCGCCCGCAAAGTCACACGCGCCGTGCGCCGCGGAGGGCGTGTCGCCTACGTCGACTGGCGGTGGCGGCTCCTTGTGGGCCTTTGGCGGCTCGTGCCCGACCCGATATGGGTACGCATCAACCCCGCGGGCTTCGTGCCCACTGAGGAGCCCCGCTGACGGGCCGCGTCACGGCATATCCTCCCACTCGGCGTCCGACACACGCGGCTCGCGCGGGTCATAACCTCGGGTCGTGGATGAGGTCTCCGTGTAGGTATAGGTGACATCGATCTCCTCGAACTCGACATACTCCCCGACCCCGTCGGGGATTTTTGGTCCCTTGGGGGGACGTCTGTCTGCCTGTTCCGAGGCTTTGCGGCGTTTGTTTCCATCCCCGCCGCGAGGGGGAGTGAACCCGAACTGGTCGCGCACCATGCGCTCGAAGCGCTCGCGCATCTTGCGTCGGGCAAAATCGGCTACCCAGGGTCTCACGACGAACCATACGGTGTAGACGAACAATATGATGAGTATAGCTGTCAACATAGGGGGATAATGCAGGTTAGAGAGTCAGAAGCCGCCGTGGGGATTCTGCGCCGTCCGACACCCGCCTCACTTCCCTTCGGCGGGGAGTTTGTCGGGATTGTAACGCTCGCCGAGCAGCGAGATCAACAGATAAAGGATGATGGTCCACGCGAGGCCCGAGAGCCCCTCGGTGACCACGAAGATGACCGCCGCAATCAGAATTACGTAGCGGCGCACATTCTCCTTGAAGCCCCACGACTTGAATTTGAGCGAGAACATCGGTATCTCGCTCACCATCAGCCACGACAGGAGGCAGACGATGACTAACATCGCCCAGTCGCCGGGATAATTGTGTGTCTCGGCCCAGGCCATGAACCCGATCCAGAATATGGCATTGGCAGGTATCGGCAGGCCGATGAACGAGGTTGTCTGGCGCGTGTCGACGTTGAACTTGGCCAGGCGCAGGCCGCCGAAGACCGCCAGCAGGACAGCCGTCCACGGCATCCACGCGAGGGTCGCCTGGGAGGACATATAGTTGAACACGAGCATCGCGGGAGCCAGACCGAAGCTCACGAGGTCGCTGAGCGAGTCCAGTTCCTTGCCCATGTCCGAATAGGCCCTGAGCAGACGCGCCGCGAATCCGTCGCAGAAGTCGAACACCGCCGCGAGTCCGATGAGCAGGAAAGCGAGGTGCGAGGGAGTGATGCCCGCCGGAGTCATCTCGGGGCGCAGGGCGATGATGATGGCCAGCGCACCGCACAGGAGATTGCAGCAGGTTATCGTATTCGGTATATAATACTTGATGGGTTTCATTTGCTCTCAGTAATTGAAGTCAGTCATCGGCCAAAATCTTTCAACTCTCAACTTTCAACTCTCAACTCTCATTTCAGTCTTGCGATGGTCGAGACGCCGCCGACGGTCTTGTCGCCGATCTTCACGAACACCTCCGCATCGAGAGGCAGATAGATGTCGACACGCGACCCGAACTTGATGAAGCCCATGTGGTCCTCGATGTCGGCCTGTTCGCCGGGGCGCGCATACGTCACGATTCGGCGCGCCACGGCACCCGCAATCTGACGCATCAGGATCTCCTGGCCATTCTCCGCACGGATCAGCACGGTCGAACGCTCGTTCTCGATGCTCGCCTTGGGCAGATACGCGCTGAGGAAACGGCCCCGGTGATGGCGCACGAGGAGCACCTCGCCGTCGACGGGAAACCAGTTGGCATGTACATTGAACACCGACATGAACACCGCGAGCATCCTCACCTTGCGGCGCAGCACCTCGGGCTCGAAAACCTCTTCGAGAGCCACCACCGTACCGTCGACGCTCGACACCACGACCCGCTCGCGGTCGCCGTGGAAAGCCCGTCGGGGCGAGCGGAAGAAGTTGACTACCAACAGATACAGCACACCCGAGATAGAGGAGAACACTATCGGGATCACCGTCGGGCGTATGAACATCCATGCCGACAGATTGATGACAATCATAATCAGCAGCAGGACGAGGAGTATGTTGGTGCCTTCGCGATGTATCTTGACTCTCATTTTTGCCGTTGAAGGGAGGTATTCGATGGTTTCAGAGACGGCGCACACAAGCGCGCACAATTAGTCTGCAAAGTTAGCAATAATTTTCTATACACCAACCATCCCACCCCCAAAATCCACGGGTGACGCATCTTAATTTTTAACAACGTCAAAACTTTTTAAGGCATATA
>CAMWXQ010000102.1 GCA_947178235.1 uncultured Muribaculaceae bacterium | reverse complement strand
ATTCAAGGGTGCCATATTTGAGAATCTCGCCATCTGTGAGTTGATGAAGAAAGAACTCAACGCCGGCAAGGATCCGCATATCAACTTCTATCGTGAGAAGTCAGGGCTTGAAGTCGATGCCGTGGTCTCGTCTGCCTCCCAACTCCATCTTTACGAAATCAAGGCCTCTTCCACTCTCCGTCCGGACTTCATTTCGAATATGAAGAATGCAGCCGAAAGGATTCCGGGCGCCGTCTCGTCAACCGTGATATACAATGGGCCGCAGATGCCACCGACCGCAGTCAATATCCGTGATATTTGAAGATATATGTTTGCATTTGTTGGGCTAATGTGGTAATTTTGTACCCTAAATCAGAATATCATGAAACCAAAGAATCTATTCTCCATTGGGTCGGGGCTCGTAGGGGTCATCACTTTGTCCGGTACGGCTCATGCGGCTGAGAACGGAAAACCTGCAAACGTCATATTCATTCTTGCAGATGACCTCGGTATTGGAGATGTCTCCCCTTATGGGCAGAAACTCATCAAGACGCCGAACCTCGACCGCATGACTGCCGAGGGTATGCGCTTCACCCAAGCCTACTCCGGGACTGCCGTGTCCGCTCCGTCGCGCGCTTCGCTCATGACCGGGCTCCATACGGGACACACCCATATCCGCGGCAATCTCCGCCATGATCCCGAGGGGCAGGTTGATATGCCCGCAGGGACCTATACGATGGGGCAGATGTTCAAGAATTCGGGTTATGCCACAGGTTGTTTCGGCAAGTGGGGGCTCGGTTATCCCGGCTCCGAATCGGATCCCACGAAGGTCGGCTTCGACAACTTCTATGGCTACAATTGTCAGACCCTCGCACATGACTATTATCCCGATCATCTTTGGGACAACACTCAGCGTGTCGAATTCTCCGAGAATTATGACCAAAAGGAGGGGACTTACTCTGCCGACCTCATCCACGGAAGGGCTCTCGACTTCATGCGTCAGCAGGCCCGTGACGGCAAACCGTTCTTCACGTTCCTTTCATATACTCTCCCTCATGCCGAACTTGTCCTGCCCAAGGATTCGGTGTACGATGAATATTGCCGTCTGATTCCCGCTGAGGACGACAAGGCTTGGGCAGAGTCAAATCCGAATCGTCGCGGCGCCTATGGCGCGACCGATCGACCCTATGCCTCGTTCGCTTCGATGGTTACACGCCTCGACTCCTATGTCGGTGATGTCATGGATATGCTCCGCGAGGAGGGTATCGACGATAATACCCTCGTGATTTTCACCTCGGACAACGGTCCACACCGCGAGGGAGGCGCGAATCCCGACTACTTCATGAGCTATGGCCCCTACCGCGGCATCAAACGAGACCTCTACGAAGGTGGCATCCGTATGCCGTTCATTGCCCGCTGGCCTGGCAAGGTTGCCGAAGGTGTCGATAACCCGCATCAGACTGCTTTTTGGGACATGCTCCCGACCTTCGCCGATATTGCGGGTTCCAAGGATGAGATCACCACTGACGGAATCTCGGTTCTCCCGACATTGCTCGGCAAGGATGGGCAGAAGGAGCATGAATATCTCTACTGGGAATTCCACGAGGGTGGTGGCAAACAGGCTATCCGCGTTGGTGACTGGAAGGGTGTTCGTCTCAATGTCGGCGACCCAACCAAGACACGCTTCGAATTGTATAATCTCTCCGAGGATGTGCATGAGGATAATAATGTGGCCTCCGAGCATCCCGACATCGTGGAGCGCCTCGGCAACATGATGGATGAGGTACGCACGCACAGTGACCTCTTCAATTTCCCCGCAAAGATTATGCTCTGACGGTTTGGAGAGCCCTTTCTACCATCCCGTCTTCCTCATGGCAAAGCCCGCGGGCGCGATGTGCAATCTCGCCTGTGAGTATTGCTACTATCTTGACAAACAGAAACTATATCACTCGCCGGGCAGGTCGTCGGACATGTTCATGTCCGATGATCTGCTCGAAATGTTTGTGCGCAGTTACATCGAGGCGCAGCCTGCCGACTCGGTTCTATTCACATGGCATGGCGGAGAGCCGCTCCTGCGAGGCCTCGGATTCTATGAACGAGCCATTGCTCTCCAACAGAAGTATGCCGGGGGACGTCAGGTAGACAATTGCATTCAGACCAACGGCACATTGCTCACCGACGAGTGGTGTCGGTTCTTCCGAGACAATAATTTTCTTGTCGGGGTCTCGATCGATGGCCCGAGAGAGGTGCACGACGCATACAGGCGTCTGCGTGGGGGTGGCCCGACATTCGACGGCGTAATGCGCGGGATTGAAAAGCTAGACCGCAATGGTGTGGAGTGGAACGCGATGGCTGTGGTCAACGACATCAATGTGCGCCGACCGCTCGAATTATATCACTTTTTCCGCGATACACTCGGTTGTCAGTTTCTTCAATTCGCCCCGATAGTCGAGCGCACGGGAGCGGATGGGCTCTGTTCGCCTCTTGATGCGGATGGCAATCTGACACCTTACAGCGTCCATCCCGAACTTTGGGGCGAGTTCTTGTGTACGGTTTTCGACGAATGGTGGCGTCTCGATGATGTGGGCCGTGTGTTTGTTCAGCTCTTCGATGCAACCCTCGCCAATTGGGCCGGGGTTCAGCCCGGGATATGTACGCTTGCCGAGACCTGTGGCCATGCGCTTGTGATGGAGCACAACGGGGATGTCTATTCCTGTGACCACTTTGTCTATCCTGCCCACTTTCTCGGCAATCTTCGAGAGCGTCCTCTGATAGCGATGTCGCTCGACCCTCGGCAGACCGCCTTCGGAGCCACCAAGCGTGATGCGCTCCCGCACATGTGCAGGCAGTGCGAGTGGCTCCGCCTCTGTCACGGCGAGTGCCCTAAAAATCGCATTGCCCGAACCCCCGACGGCGAACGCGGCCTCAACTACCTCTGCGCAGGCTACCGCCGCTTCTTCGCCCACACCGCCCCATACTTCAAAATGCTTTTAGAGGAAATCAATGAAAAGTGACTAATCTGAAAATTGGGATTCACCGTTATTATATAATTCATGGAAATATCCAAGCAACAATATGAATATGCCCTCGACCGAATCGAGGAGCTGCTTCCGCTCGTGACAGACGAAACCTCAGCGGATGATAAGAATTCAATCGAGCTCACGATCGTGTCTGATATTGTCGAGACATATGAGAAAGTCCATTATCCGATTGCCAAACCAACAATCGGCGAATTGATTAGTCTGGCAATCGAAGAGAAGGGTATGACTCAGAAAGAGCTTGCCAAAGAGCTTGGTATCAGTCCTTCGCGCGTGAGCGATTATATCAATGGGCGTGCCGAACCAACTTTGCGTATTGCCAGTGCAATATGTGTTATTCTGGGTATTGCCCCTGCTGCAATGATGGGGTTATGAAAATACAACAACGGGGCCGTGTGTGATCACATACGACCCCGTTGTTCATATTTATTTATAAGGTCAGACTTTTACTTCTTCGCCTCTTTGGTGGCGGTTTTCTTGGCCTTGGTCGAGGCTTTCTTCACTTCTGCGTGTGTCGGAGTGGCCTTTTTGAGGCGGAGAACCTGGGCTGAGCGCGAGGGGAGGTATAGTTTCAGCCATTCGCGTCCGGTGGGGGCAAAGAGAGGATCGTTCTGCGTGAGGTGGTGTACGCTCTCGTCGATGTTGCCGTATCCGCCGAACTCGGGCCTATCTGTGGAGAGCACGACCTCATACTCGCCGGCAGGAGCAAGGATGCCATAGCCGGTGAACGACTCTGTGGGGCTGAAATTGAATACAAACACGAGGTCACCGCGCATGTACGCGAGTACTTGGTCGTCGTCCTTCTCCCACAGCTTCACGACCGGGAGGGCCTGGAAGTTGTAGACCCCCGAGATAGTGTGGATCATGGCATTGTCGAAGTCGTTGAGGAAGTGGTATTTCAGTTCCTTGCGATCGACGAGGTCCCACTGGCGGCGGGCATACTTATAGCTCCAACCATTGCCCTCGCGGGGGAAGTCGATCCACTCCGGGTGGCCGAACTCGTTGCCCATGAAGTTGAGGTATCCGCCGTTGATGGTCGATGCGGTCACGAGGCGGATCATCTTGTGCAGCGCCATGCCGCGGGCGACGGTCATATTGTCGTCGTCCACCATCATGTGCCAGTACATCTCCTTGTCGATCAGTCGGAATATGACGGTCTTGTCGCCCACGAGTGCCTGGTCGTGGCTCTCGACATACGAGATGGTCTTCTCGTCTGCGCGGCGGTTGGTGAGCTCCCAGAAGATTGATGTGGGTTTCCACTCCTCGTCCTTGCGCTCTTTGAGGGTCTTGATCCAGTAGTCGGGGATACCCATGGCCATGCGGTAGTCGAAGCCGATGCCGCCGTCCTTGATGGGGAGTGCGAGCCCGGGCATACCGCTCATCTCCTCGGCGATGGTGATGGCGTGGGGATTGATGGAGTGTATCAGTTTGTTGGCGAGGGTGAGGTAGGTGATTGCGTTGGTGTCCTCCGAGCCGTCATAGTAGTCGCCGTAGCTCCCGAAGGCTTGTCCGAGGCCGTGCGAGTAGTAGAGCATCGAGGTCACGCCGTCAAAGCGGAAGCCGTCGAACTTGAATTCCTGCAACCAGTATTTGCAGTTGGAGAGCAGAAAGTTGATTACATCGTTCTTGCCGTAGTCGAAGCAGAGCGAGTCCCATGCGGGATGTTCGCGGCGTCCATCGCCGTAGAAGTACTGGTTGTACGAGCCGTCGAGGCGCCCGAGGCCCTCGACCTCGTTCTTGACCGCGTGAGAGTGTACGATGTCCATGATCACGGCGATGCCGAGTTCGTGGGCACGATCGATGAGGCTTTTCAGCTCCTCGGGGGTGCCGAAGCGGGACGATGGTGCGTAGAAGCTCGACACATGGTAGCCGAACGAGCCATAGTACGGGTGTTCCTGTATAGCCATGATCTGTATGGCGTTGTATCCGTCCTTGGCCACTCGCGGGAGGACATTGTCGCGGAACTCCACGTATGTACCCACACCCTCACGCTCCTGGGCCATGCCTATATGGCACTCATAGATGAGCAGCGGACGGGTGTCGGGACGGAATTTCTTTACCTTCCACTTGTACTGCTCGGGTGCCCATACCTGGGCCGAGAATATATGGGTGTTCTCATCCTGGACCACGCGTGTTGCGTATGCCGGGATGCGTTCGCCTTCGCCGCCGTCCCATGTGACCTTCATCTTGAACAGGTCGCCATGCTTGACGTCTGTGGGTTTGAGCTTAACTTCCCAGACGCCGTTGGCCTTGGGCTTGAGGGCGTATTTCTTCATCTCCTTCCACTTTGAGAAGTCGCCTATCAGCGTGATGCCTGTCGCATTGGGGGCCCATTCGCGGAATACCCATCCAGTCGGAGTCTGAGGGA
>CAMWXQ010000101.1 GCA_947178235.1 uncultured Muribaculaceae bacterium | reverse complement strand
ATGGAGTCCGAAGTAGTTGTGGCCATTGTAGAAGGAGTCCAACGATCCGTCGGGGTCGAATAATTCGGCCTCCTTACGCAGGAAGTCTTCATGGCGTCCCTCGATGGCGGGGGCATAAGGTTCGAGCCACGGGTCGTTTTTGAGGATGTTGAGAGTTTTCTTTTTCATATATAGAATCGGTGATTATGCATGGATGATGTCAACGACTGGAAGCCGATGTGGGGCCTCCTAAGTTTCGGTTTCACAAACTTACTAATTCCTTTGATTATTACCAAAAAAATACCCGAAAAATATCTCCTACCTCCTATAATATTCGACGCACTGAAAGGTAGCGCTGATTCCTGTAATAGTTAAAATGGATAAAATATTGTAAATGGTTACATAGCTGTTACACGCTTTAAAATGCAATAAATAAGTAATATAAGTAAAATATTCTCGAATTTGCATTAACATATATGGCCTTAATGTAGGTCTGTTTTGCAAACTCCTTAACACTTGTTTGCTTTTGGTGGTGCCCCAATTGTTAATTTTATTGTATTATTTTAACATACGGCGCGCAAAGTGTAAAATTGGGTTACAATCGTAGTGCTTTAACCCAGGCATGGGCTGTGCCGTGAGGTGGCATTTGTCGGAAGGGCTGAAAATCACTACTTTTGTAATGCGGAAAGGGGAGAATGCCACATTCCGCTGAAACCAACAACCATACCATACCGACCATCTCAGACATGAAACTCTCCAAGATACTCTCCATAATCATGCTCATGACGTTCGCTGCCGTCAGCGCCCAGGCCAAGCAGCCGGTCAAGGGGCTGCCCGCAGCCCATGCCGAGGCCGCCAGCCACTTTGCCGAAGAGGGCACGCTGATGCATGGCGCACTCGCCAATGTCCGCATCAACTCTCCCTTCGTCGACCTCTCCAAGCAGGTCGAGAAGTCGGTTGACCGCAACGTTGAGGAGCTCGTAGGAGAGATGGCCGACTTCGCAGCCTCGTTCCTCGGTACCCGCTACCGTCTCGGCGCCTCCGGCCCCAAGCAGTTTGACTGCTCCGGTTTCACAAGCTACATCTTCAAGAAATTCGGCTTCAACATCAACCGCGACTCACGCTCGCAGTACACCCAGGGCTCCAAGGTTGCCGAAGGCGACCTCCGTCCCGGTGACCTCATGTTCTTTTCGAGCCGTTCGAGTGGCAAGGGCCGCGTAGGCCATGTCGGCATGGTCGTCGACGTCTACCCCGACGGAAGCTGCAAATTCATCCACGCCTCCACCAAACACGGCGTCGTCTACCAGAAATTCCCCGACAACGCCTACTACTCCAAGCACTACATCGGCGCCAAACGCCTCATCGGGGAGTAAGTTGATTTTTTAGCCGCATGAGGAGGCGTATGGATTCCTTTTGCGGCTATTGTTTTGCCTTGCTGATTGTCACGAGCCATACGCCGCAGAAGATCAAGAGGACGGCGATGATTTTTACGGGGGTCAGACGGTCGATGCCCATGAGGATGCCTGCGGCGGTAGCGACTATCGGCTGAACGTAATTGTACATTCCCACGAGGGTGGGGCGGAGGTTCTTCTGACCGATCATTATGAATATGTATGCCACGAATGTGGCGCAGACAACGACATAGGCCACTCCCCAGATGTCACGTTGGGTCAGCGCATCCCAGTCGGTTGCACTCAACGTGGGTATTGAGAATGGAATTATGGCGATGGCCGCAAAAGTGAACATCCACTTCATCAGCGTGAACACCGAGTATTTGCGTATGAAGTTCCGGTAGAATGTCAGATACAGTGCATAGCTGATCTGAGCGGTGAGCACGAGCAGATTGCCGAGTGTCGGATTGTCTCCCTTGATGCCGCTGCCTGCCCCTCCGAGCACGAGCAACAGGGCGCCGCAACCACCCAACACGATTCCACCCGCCTTCTTGACAGTGATAGGCTCGCCGAGGATGAGGGCCGCGAGGACCATCACCCACAGGGGCATAGTCGTCGTGATGATTGAAGCGTCCCCGGGCGATGTGAAGCCGACACCGAAGATATAGCACCCCTGGTTGAAGAGGATGCCGAGCATCCCCGCCCCCGCGAGGCGCAGCAGGTCACCCGCGGGCACATGCTCGCGCGGCATGAATAATGATCCGATCCAAAAGAGGATTGCCGCACCTACCATGCGCGCGTCTGCCATCACGAGCGGCGCCACGATACCGGCCGCCATGACCATCTTGGCGATCGGCGCCATGAGGCCCCACATGGTATTGGCCCCGATCATGGCGAGGTGCCCTTTGAGTTTGAAGTCTTTCATACAATAATCGATTCGGTCTGCGGTTCTATATTATATAATGTGTAGCCCTGCATGGGGGCCACTCTCCGCAAACAAGGGCGCAAAATTAGCGAAAAATCTCCATTTGTGCAATGACTGACCTCAGTGACATTCTCCGTCCACTCCCGCTCCCGGGCAATCCCGAGGGTGTACATGTCTATTGCACACGGCGCGGACCCGAGGCAGTCATTGATGCTCGCTATTCCGGCTTCAATATCTGTGACTACACCGGTGACGCACCCGGTCACATCGCCGAGTGTCGCCGCGCACTCTGTTCGCACTTTGACATTCCTCTCTCTGACCTCGTCCTCCCGCGACAGACCCATTCGACCGAGGTCGCGGTTACGGACGGCACTCCCATGAATCTCCATGGGGTAGACGGCCTCATCACCTCGCGGCCACGTCTGCTCATCGGAGTCTCGACTGCCGACTGTGTGCCGGTTGTGCTTGCCGACCCTGTCGGCCGCAGGATTGCCGTCGTGCACGCAGGTTGGCGCGGCGCCGTTGGAGGCATAGTTGAGAATGCGCTCGCCCGCATGGTCTCTCTCGGCTCAGACGCAGGTGACATCCTCGTGGCCTTCGGCCCATCCATCTGTCGTGGATGCTTCGAGGTTGGCGAGGAGGTGGCCGTTCGCTTCCCGGAATTCTGCGTCGACCGATCTTTGCCCAAGCCGCACGTAGATCTCCACACCTTCATCGCCTCGCACCTCCAAGATTGTGGTGTACCTGTTCAGAACATCGCTCCGTTCGACCCCACGCTCTGTACCCGCTGCCATCCCGACCAATTCTTCTCGGCCCGCGCCTGGGGTGTGGCATCAGGAAGAGTTGCAACCATAGCTTATTTAGACGGTGTCTAAATAAAAATATTTTTAATATCGTTAGTCGTACGATATGTACCATATTGATTCCCAATATGATCGGCGTACTCTGGCAGCTCTGAGATATGTGCATTACATCCTATTTGCATTTGCAAATAATATGCTCATTTACTGACGTTTACAAAGGGGTTCCGGATGTTCCACGCTCATCAAATAAAATTTAGTATATAAATATCTGAAAATCAACTGGTTCAACAATTTTCCAATTATGCAAGGAAAAATACAATTTTGTTTTCTGAAAAATAATTAGGAAATTTGCAAGCGTAATTGCCCCTGTGTGGAGCAGTAACTACTAAACCGACTATCGTCAATATCAGTTTCCGCTTAGAATCCCTTCACAAGTGATGCAAAGCAAGTACTCACAGATGTGGGACCAGTGCCTCGGCATAATCCGTGACATTGTTCCCTCAGAACAATTCAGCTCGTGGTTCAGCCCGCTGTCGTTTGTTAGCTACATCGACAACGAGCTCACAATCGCGTGTCCGTCTGAATTCTTCTCTGAGCAGCTTGACGAGCGTTATATGCGTGTCATCGGGGCAGCGCTGAAACGAGTATTCAACGAGCGTGTCCAGGTCATCTACCAGTACCCGGTGGTCGCCGCCGACCCCTCGACCCGTGTCAATGTCGGTTCGTCCCATCCGAGCCCTGCGGTGAAACCCGCGCCCAACGCGACCGCCAATCCCTTCAAGGAGAAGTACTCCGAGGAGATTGACTCGCAGCTCAAACCGGATCTCACATTCGAGAACTACTGCATCGGCGACTCCAACAAGGTTGCCGGCTCGATAGGCGAGGCCATCGCCAATGACCCGAAGATACAGACATTCAACCCCCTCTTCATCTTCGGCCCCTGCGGTGTAGGCAAGACCCACCTCATCCAGGCCATCGGCATCCGAATCAAGGAACACAATCCCCGCGCACGCGTCCTCTATATCACTGCGCGCCTCTTCGAGAGCCAGTTCACATCGGCTGTCCAGCGCAGCAAGGTCAACGAGTTCATTGCCTTCTACCAGAGCATCGACACCCTCATCATCGATGACATCCAGGACTTCATCGGCAAGGACAAGACCCAGCGCACATTCTT
Organism: uncultured Muribaculaceae bacterium; assembly: GCA_947178235.1. Classification (GTDB taxonomy): domain Bacteria; phylum Bacteroidota; class Bacteroidia; order Bacteroidales; family Muribaculaceae; genus Duncaniella. The sequence continues at coordinate 1,132 of CAMWXQ010000101.1, read as the reverse complement.
CCACATCTTCAACCACCTCAAACAGAACAATAAGCAGCTCATAATGACCTCCGACTGCCGTCCCTCCGAGATGGAAGGGATGGAGGAGCGTCTGCTTTCGCGCTTCAAGAGCGGCATGACCGCCCAGTTGGAGAAGCCCGACTTGAAGCTGCGTCTCGAAGTTCTGCGCCGCAAGGCCCTGCACGACGGCCTCGTCCTACCCGAAGATGTCATCCAGTTCATTGCGGCCAATGTCACCGAGTCTATCCGCGAGCTCGAAGGCGTCGTGGTCTCCCTCCTGGCCCATGCCACCTTCATGAACAAGGAGATCAGTGTCGATCTCGCCCGCCGCGTCCTCGCCAACTCGGTCCGGATGCACAAGCGCACGATCACCTTCGACACCATCGCCAAGGAGGTGAGCCAGTTCTACAACATCGACTCCTCGCTCCTCTTTGCCAAGAGCCGCAAGCGCGAGGTCAGCGATGCGCGCCAGATGGTGATGTATCTCGCCAAGAAGCATACATCGATGCCCTTGAAAGCCATAGGCTCGCGTCTCCAACGCACTCATGCCACTGTCCTCTACGCATGCCGCCTCATCGACGAGCGCATACCCATTGACCGCAAGCTCCAAGAGGATGTCACACTCATCGAGCAGCAGCTCATGTCGGCGAATTGACCGCCACACCGCGCGCCACCCCATATTGCGGTCAGACTCTAATGAGGGTCTGACCGCAACTATTTTTTAGAATTATTATTTTCATTTGGGTTGCGGGCATCTTGGGATAGCACTACCTTTGCCACGAAATTCCCAATTATCAATTCCAAATTTCCTCAATGGACTTCTCCCCACTTGCCATAGACGGTGTCGCCCTCGACAGACCACTCATAATTTCGGGCCCATGCAGCGCCGAGACCGAGCAGCAGGTTATCGACACGGCCCGCGGGCTGTCGCGTGCGGGTATCAAGATTTTCCGTGCCGGGATCTGGAAACCGCGTACCAAACCTGGTGGCTTCGAAGGGGTAGGGGTTCCCGGTCTCGCATGGCTCGCCAAGGTCAAGGAGGAGACCGGTATGAAGGTCGCCACCGAGGTAGCCAACCGCGGCCACGTCGAGGCAGCCCTCGAATATGGGATCGACCTGCTCTGGATAGGGG
>CAMWXQ010000100.1 GCA_947178235.1 uncultured Muribaculaceae bacterium | reverse complement strand
TACTTCGAGGCGATGATGAACCAGGAGGGTTTCAGCATGTACTCGGCCACAGGCTCGGACCGTGACTTCTTCCTCGAAAGCTCGATGGGTCAGTTCGACCCCGAGTTCGACGTCTATGGCCCCGTGACCCTCAGCCAGAACCGCAGCTACTACGGCGGCAACAACTACAGCGGCGACGACCAGCGCCCCGCCCACATGATCGTGGAGGCCTGCGAGCTTCTCGACGGCCAGATCGACTTCTCGCAGTATGACCGCGACGGCGACGGCGAGGTCGACAATGTGTTTGTCTTCTACGCCGGCCGCGGCGAGGCCTCCGGCGGCTCATCCGATACAGTATGGCCCCACGCTTGGAACGTCGAGTATGGCGTAGGCTACCGTCCCCAGTTCGACGGCGTATATGTCTCGCGCTATGCATGTTCCAACGAGTACGAGGGGAGCCGTCCCGACGGCGTCGGAACCTTTGTACACGAGTTCTCGCACGTCATGGGTCTCCCCGACCTCTATGCCACGAGCTATACATCCTCCTTCACCCCCGGAGCGTGGAGCTGCATGGACTACGGCCCCTACAACAACAACGGCTGTACCCCGCCCCTCTACGGCGCGTTCGAGCGCTATGCCCTCGGATGGATGGAGCCGATGGAGATCACCAAGCCCATCAACGCCACCCTCGAATCGATCGGGTCGAACAAGGCCGGCATCATCAAGACCTCGAAGTCCAACGAGTTCTTCCTGCTCGAAAACCGTCAGCAGGTGTCGTGGGACAAGTATATCCCCGGCCACGGTATGCTCGTATGGCACATCGACTACAACGAGAGCGTGTGGAACAGCAACAAGGTCAACAACACCCCCTCGCACCAGTATGTCGACATCGAGGAGGCCGACGGCTCGCAGAGCGATTACTCGCGCGCCGGTGACGCATTCCCCGGCTCGGCTAATGTGACCTCCTTCACCGACAACGGCAACCCCAACATGAAGACTTGGAGCGGCCAGGCTCTCAACAAACCGCTCACCGACATCGCCGAGCGCGGCGGCATCATCACCTTCAAGGCGATGGGCGGCCGCACCGAGGAGCTCGTCGGCACCACTGCCCTCGAGCCGCTCGACAGCGACGACGAGAGCTTCACCGCTGCGTGGGAGGCTGTCCCCGAGGCCGAGTATCTCCTCTCGGTCTATGTACGCGATGACAACAACGAGGTCCAGTACATCCCCGGATATGACCACAAGCGTGTCGGCAGCGTGACCTCGTGGAAGGTCTCGGGTCTCGATGCGGGCAACACCTATTATTATACCGTCGCCACCTCGACAGGCTGGGAGCAGAGCGATGAGTCCAACGAGATAACCGTCACCACCGGCGACCTCCCCCTCAACAAGATGACAGCCGAGGCTCTCGAAGCCGCCGACATCACCGAGAACGGCTTCACCGCCCGATGGAATCTCCTCCCCCTCGCCAACGACTATATCCTCTCGGTTTACACCAAGGAGGCCACAGGCAACTATCACGAACTCTGTGACTTCTCCAATGGCGTGACAGCCCTTCCCGAGGGATGGTCTACGAATACCACCGGCTCCTATGCCATGGCTTCGTACTCCGGCAAGGCTGTGCCCTCGCTCCGTCTCGGTCGTACTTCGGACAGGATCGTATCTCCCGTCGTCGAGGATGGCATCAAGAATGTGTCCTTCTGGCACCGTGGCAATGCTTCGGGTTCGACAGATCTCCTCGATGTGGACGTGCTCCTCGCTTCCGATGAGGAGTGGCATAATGTAGCCCAAGTCCCCGTCATCAAGGATGCAGGCGGTGTGGTCACCGTGGTTGAGGTACCTTACGAGGATGCCGTGCAGGTTAGGATAACCTTGCAGCGCAATTCGGCCCTCGGTGCCGTCGCGGTCGATGACATCGACGTGGCCCACGGCGTAGCCCTCGAAGACACCCCCGTCGAGGGGCTCACCGAACTCCATGTCGGCAATGTCGCCGAGCATGTGGTCGGCGGTCTGCTCCCCGGCACCGAATACTACTACAAGGTCCGTGCGACGGACGGCACCCTCGTGTCGCGTCTCTCGGATGAGGTCGGCGTGAAGACCGACGGGAAGACACCCGAGAGCGGCCTCACCGAGATCGCCACCCCCGCCGTCGCGCTCACCGTCTCGGGCCTCACCGTCAGCTCCGAAGCCGAGCTCATGGTCTATGACCTCGCCGGCCGTCTGATGGGACGCGGCTCCTCCGTAACCCTCCCCGCCCGCGGCGTCTACATCGTCTCGGCCGAGGGAACGGCAAGGAAGATTGTTCTTTGAGAATTAAGGAGTGGCTGTCATAGCTATTATAGCTATTTTAGCTATGATAGCTACTCCTCGTTAAGATAGACACAATTAATCCTTTTTATTTCGGCCGGCGTTCTGTTGACGGTTTCCGCAGGCGCCCGGCATCTAACCATAGGAAACCAACCATTATCCTATGAGAACAATACTTACACGTATCTTCTCTACATTCCTTGCAGGCGCTGCCACCCTGTCCGTGGCTGCTGCCCCGCAGGTAATGGGCAAGGTAAGTGCCGGTGCGCAGAACCGTCCTTCGGCTTCCGCAGTCGCCACTCAGCAGGTCGAGAAGTCCATCCTCTTTGAGGGTGCCCGCACTCGTACCTTCAAGGGGGGCAACCAGTTCCGCACCGCCCTCACCGGTGTCCAGCATCTGCCCAATAAGGTCAATGTGCCTATGAAGGCTGCCGGCGATGTGCCCACCAATATGTATGGCAGCATCGTCTTTTCCGATTCCTGGGGCGGCTCCAACAAGGCCGGCCTCTACACCATTCCCGCTTCTGCCGACGGTACAAGCGAGCTGATGATCAGCGGTGTCCACGCCAACTATGGCGGCGTCGAGGTCGAGGGCATCTACTATGCATCCTATCTCACCGACTTCATGGGCATCATGCAGTTCTTCACTGTCGACGGCTATGATATGACCTCCGGCGAGAAGGTCTTCACCTTTGACGGCCAGCCCGACTGCCTCTTCCCCGGCGGTGCAGCTTATGACGCCACCACCGGCAATGTATATGCCATCACCTACAATGCTGCGGGTAATGGCTTGCAGTTCGCCAAGTTGACTTTCGGTGACAACACCATGACCACCACCCCCATCGCAGCTGTAAACGATAACTTCAACTCGCTTGCAGTTGCTGCCGACGGTACCGTCTATGGCATCACCTATGCCATGACCGGGGATAACGTGACTTCGTCGGCCCTCGTCAAGTTCAACAAGAACACCGGCGCATATACCACCGTCGGCCAGACAGGCATGGCTCCCCAGTACCTCTCTTCGGCCGCCATCGACCACAAGTCGGGCCGTATGTTCTGGAACGTCTGCACTCCCGATGAGAATGGCTACATGTGCGAGGTTAACCTCACCACCGGCGCAGCCAACGTCCTCTATCAGCTCCCCGGCAACGATGAGATCATGGGTCTCACCATCCCCGCTCCCGAGGCTGACGAGAAGGCTCCCGCCATCGCTGAGAACGTCGTTTTCAGCTTCCCCAACGGTACCCTCACCGGCAAGGTAAGCTTCGACGCTCCCAAGACCCTCAACAACGGTACCCGCGCATTCGGCGCGCTCGACTATAAGGTGACCGTCGACGGCGAGACCGTAGCCGAGGGCAAGACCACCTATGGCGGCTCTGTCGAGGCTGACGTGACCATCGCCACTGCCGGCTACCACACCTTCGTCATCACCACCTCGAACAAGGTCGGCGATAGCCCCAAGGTGAAGGAGAAAGTATTTGTCGGCAACGGTATCCCCGCAGCTCCCGTGGTGACTGCAACCTGGGCCAACGGCGTCGCTACCCTCTCGTGGGCCAATGTGACCACCTCGGCTGACGGCGGTTACATCAACCCCGACGAGGTAACCTACACCATCACCGCCTATCCCGAGGAGAAGGTGATCGCACAGAACGTGGCCACCAACATCTTCTCGATCCGTCTCCCGATGCCTGACCAGTACACAGTGTACACCTACGGCGTGACCGCGACATTCGCAGGCAAGACCTCTGTCGAGGGTGTATCCAACGCCATCTCGCTCGGCGACATCGTTCCTCCCTACACCCAGCCCTTCGACACCAAGGACGAACTCTCCGCATGGACCATCATCGACTCGAACGCTGACGGCAAAACCTGGGTCTACAACCCCGGCGCAGTCCGTATCCAGTGGAACTCCTCCAAAGCTATGGACGACTGGTTGATCTCGCCCGCCATCAAGATGAAAGCCGGCCAGGCTTGCGTAGTATCCATCGACGTAAAGGGTTACGGTACAAGCTATGCAGAGCGCTTCGAGATGGCCTACGGCACAGCTAACACAGCCGCCGCCATGACCAACATCATCGTCGAGCCCACCGAGATCAAGTCTACCACATATGCCACCTACTCGGGCATGATGATAGCCGAGACCGACGGCCTCTACTATGTCGGTATCCACGGTATCTCTGACAAGGACAAGTACTATCTCTTCGTCGACAACTTTACCCTCGGTGACATCATCAACGCCGGTGTACCCCAGCAGATCACCGACCTCAAGGTAATCCCCGGTGCCAACGGCGCCCTCAACGCTACCGTCGAGTTCACCACCCCGAGCCTCGACCTGGCAGGACGCCCCCTCACCTCGATCACCAAGATGGAGGTTCTCCGTGGCGATGACTTCATCCTCGAACTCAATGGTGCCGTCGAGCCCGGCAAGACCTATACCATTGCCGACAACAAGATCCCCGAGGCCGGTGAGTACACCTATACCGTGAAGCTCTACAACGAGTCCGGCATGGGCGAAGTTTCTACCGTTGATACATACATCGGCGTCAACTATCCCGCAGCTCCCCAGGGCCTCGGTGTTCAGGAGAGCGAGGATATCAAGGGTGGCGTGACCATCTACTGGGATCCCATCACCACAACTGAGGATGGCGCACCCCTCGCTGCATCCGACGTGACCTATGAGGTCTATGACTATTCCGGTTCGGCTCCCGTGAAGATCGCCGAGGGTCTCACCCAGACCTACTACTCGTATCTCGCTGTCCCCGGCGGCAAGCAGGACTTCATGCAGTACGCAGTATTCGGCGTGACCCAGCGCGGTCGCGGCGATGGCCAGCTCACCGCCTTCATGCCCATCGGTCCTGCCTACAAGGACTTCAACGAGAGCTTTGCCAACGGCACCCTCAGCTACATCTTCGGCATGGGTCCCGTTCCTGGTTCTAAGGGCAATGGCCAGTGGCAGCTCGGTTCCGACTCTTCGTTCGCTGACCTCGGATCGTGCGACGGTGACAACGGCTTCATCCTCATGGTAGCCGATTACCTCGACTACGGTTCACGCCTCTTCACAGGTAAGATCTCGCTCGAAGGCCTCGAGAAGCCCGCACTCACCTTCTATACCTACAATATCGGTGGCGATGACATCAACACCATCGCAGTATACGTG
>CAMWXQ010000099.1 GCA_947178235.1 uncultured Muribaculaceae bacterium | reverse complement strand
CCCGTGAGGGTGGGCAGGGCGAAGGCGGGGAGGGGTCGCCCGGGGAGGTTCTCGATCGAGAAGTTGCTCTCGCGGAAGTTCTCGAACACCTCGGGGTAGCGGGCGATGAGGGCCTCCTCGGAGCGCGGGAGCGCGCCAGCGTCGGCGAGGGTCGTGTAGTCGGTGACGATGGTCTGCTCGGTGATCGACGCGGGATTGCTCTCGGTGACGACGCGCAGGGGCATGGAGGTCTCGGGGTCGAGCAGATAGGTCTTCTCCTGGACGACGGCACCCCCCACCTCCATGCGCGAGGATACCTCTATGGCGGTGGCGCCGCCAAACCTCTTCTCGCCCACGGCTATGGTATAGCGCGGGTCATCCTGCATGGCGGCGAGCTCGCCCGCGATGAACTGGGGGAGCAGTCCCGCGAACTGGGCGGCGCGCTGCACTCCGCCCCCGGCACGCGAGGCCTCGAAGGGGGCCGCATCCCACGATGTATGATACTCGGCGAGGCGCGAGTCGCGGAAGCGGTAGAGATTGCCGCCGAAGTACGACGTGAATCCCGAGGTGTCGCCGAGGGTCCAGTCGATGAGATAGTCGCAGGGAGCAAGGGTGTCGGCGGGGGTCGAGAGCGAGGCGAGGCGTATGTCATACACAACGTCGGTGTCGGTCTGCGGCATCGAGACGGAGAACTTCACGTCGGCGGCATACGGCGCCGCCGACCCCAGGGTCTGGATGATGGAGGGCAGGGAGGCGAGAAGGAGAAAAAACACGGTGGAATTAAGAATTAAAAATTGAGAATTGAGAATTATTTGGTGTATATGACTTATAAGTCTTATAAGATTTATAAGACTTATAAGATTTACACATATAAAAATAGCTATGATAGCCATATTAGCTACCATAGCTATCTTAGCTATTCTGTGGAGTATGGTGTTCAGCCGATCTTGATGCCGGAGAAGCCCATGAATGCCATGGCGAGGAGGCCGGCGCAGATGAGCGCGATGGGCACACCCTTCATGGCCTTGGGCACGGATGCGAGTGTGAGCTGCTCGCGGATGCCGGCGAAGATGGAGATGGCCATTGTGAAGCCGACGGCTATGGCGAAGGCGTAGACGACGCTCTCGCCGAGGTTGTAGCTCTTGCGGATGACCTCGATGGCGACGCCGAGGACGGCACAGTTGGTGGTGATCAGCGGGAGGAACACACCGAGCGCACTGTACAGGGCGGGGGCAATCTTCTTCAAGATGATTTCGAGCATCTGCACGAGGGCGGCGATGACGAGGATGAAGACGATCGTCTGCATGAAGGCGAGCCCGAGGGGGTCGAGGACATAGGACTGGAGGAGCCAGGTGACGGTGGTGGCGAGCACCATCACGAATGTGACGGCGGCGCCCATGCCGACGGCCGACGAGAGCTTGCGCGACACCCCGATGAAGGGACAGATGCCGAGGAACTGGGCAAATACGATGTTGTTGACAAAGATTGCCGTGATGATGATTGAGATGTACTCTAACATGGCTGCTTATTTCTGAGGGGGGTGACGGTTATGCTGCCTTGCGGAGCTTGTTGATGAGGGCGATGAGGAGGCCGAGGGTGATGAACGCGCCGGGGGCGAGGACAAACACGAGCGAGCCGTAGGCCTCGGGGTAGATCTGGAGGTCGAAGATGCGGCCTGTGCCGAGGAGCTCGCGGCAGGCACCGAGGAGGGTGAGCGCCAGGGTGAAGCCGAGGCCGATGCCTATGCCGTCCAGGAGCGAGTCAAAGACGCCGTTGCGCGATGCGAACGACTCGGCGCGCCCGAGGAGGATACAGTTGACCACGATGAGGGGGATGAAGATGCCCAGTGTGGCGTAGAGCGCGGGGACATAGGCCTGCATCACGAGCTGAAGCATCGACACGAAAGTAGCGATGACAACGATGTATGCGGGGATGCGGACCTTTGCGGGCACGAGGTTCTTGATCAGCGAGATCACGACGTTCGAGCAGATGAGCACGCCCATTGTGGCCAGGCCCATGCTCATGCCGTTGATGGCCGAGCCGGTGGTGCCGAGGGTGGGACACATACCCAGCATCAGCACAAAGGTGGGGTTTTCGGCGACGATGCCGTTGTAGAGTATACGGAGTTTGGAATTCATGGCTGCTGAGGTGTTTGGGAGTGTCAGTTCTGTGCCTTGTACTGGTTGTAGGCGCGGGCGGCGCGGTTGAGGGCGTCGAGGAATGCGCGCGATGTGATGGTGGCGGCGGTGATGGCGTCCACCTTGCCGCCGTCCTTGGCGACGGTGAGGTCAGCGCCGGTGGCGTTGAGGCCGATCACGTTGCGGTTACCCTCGGGCGAGCGGAACCAGTCGTCCATCTTGGCGCCGAGGCCGGGGGTCTCGGCATGTTCCATGACGGCGAAGCCGGTGACGTTCCCCTCGGTGTCGAATCCGTAGATGACCTTGATGAATCCGGAGAATCCGTTGTTGGTATAGCTCTCGACGGCTGCGCCGACGAGGGCGCCGTCCTTCATGGCGGGGAATACGGTGACGGCCTGAGCCTCGCCCTCGGGGGTGACGGCTACCTGCTCGGCCACGGGATCATTGTCGAACGCGGGTGTCACGTCGCTGACGGCCTGTATCTGGGCTTGGAGGTTGGCCTCGGCGATGGGCTGCTCGGTGATGGTGTAGATCCACGAGAGGAGGCCGGCGGCCACGATGGTGATGATGCCCAGGGAGAGCACCATGTTCAGAAGGGTCGATTTCATGCTGCTACCCTCCCTTCTCCGAACTTGCGGGGTTTCATATAGCGGTTGATGAGGGGTGTGACGCCGTTCATGATGAGGATGGCGAAGGACATGCCTTCGGGGTATGCGCCCCAGAGGCGGATCACGAGGGTGATGATGCCGATCATGAATCCGTAGAGGAGCTGGCCCTTGTGCGACATGGGCGAGGTCACATAGTCGGTGGCCATGAAGATGGCGCCGAGCAGGAGGCCGCCCGAGAGGAGCTCGACGCCGATGGGAGCGCCGACGCAGAGGCTGAACAGGGCGACGGTGCCGACGATGGCCACGGGGGTGTGCCATGTGATGACGCCCATGCAGAGCATGTAGATGAATCCGATGATGAGGGCGATGGCACCTACCTCGCCGAGCGAGCCGCCCATCTGGCCCATGAGGGCGTCGAGGAGGTTGACGTCAGAGGGGGCGATGATACCCTGTTTGAGCAGACCGAGGACCGTAGCGCCGGTCGAGGCGTCGGTGTAGGCCATGCGGTTGACGATAGGCTCGGGCCACGAGGTCATGGCCACGGGGAAGGAGAGGAGCAGGAATACGCGGCCGACGAGGGCGGGGTTGAAGATGTTGCACCCGAGGCCGCCGAAGGTCATCTTGCCGATGCCGATGGCGACGACACAGCCGATGAGGATGGTCCAGATGGGGAGATTCGAGGGGAGGTTGAGCGCGAGGAGGAGACCCGTGAGGACGGCCGAGAGGTTGCCGATGGAGGGTTTCTGGCCGAGCATCCAGCGGGTGATGATGTACTCGACTGCGACGCAACCCACGATGGAGGTGCAGATAACGACGGCGGCGCCGAGCCCGAAGTAGAAGAGGGCCACCAGGACTGCCGGAATCAGTGCGATGATGACGTGCATCATCAGTCGCGTCACCGTGGTCGGGGTCTGCGCGTGCGGCGACGGTGAGATGGTGATTAGATTATTCATTTACGTTTAGGGATGAATGAACCGTGATGGGGGAATGGTATATAGATTTGGGTGCAAATTTACAAAAATTAATTCAATCCGCAAAAAATAAATGAGCCTCCGGGGTGACGGGGCTCATTTGTGGCTTTGGGAAGGGGACGGGGATCAAGCCTTCTTGACGACGCGGCGCTCCTTGATGCGGGCCTTCTTGCCGGTGAGGGCGCGGAGGTAGTAGAGCTTTGCGCGGCGGACCTTGCCGTACTTGTTGACGGTGATCGAGTCGATGAAGGGTGACTCGATGGGGAAGATACGCTCTACGCCGATGTTGTCAGACATCTTGCGGACGGTGAAGCGCTTCTTCGTGCCCTCGCCCGAGATGCGGATGACCACACCGCGGTACTGCTGGATACGCTCCTTGTTGCCCTCCTTGATGCGATAGGCCACGGTGATGGTGTCGCCGGGCTGGAAGTCGGGGTGCTGCTTGCCGGTGGCAAACTTCTCTTCGACAACTTTGATTAAATCCATTTTTCCTTTGTAAGTTTAAAATGTGAACATTAGCCGCAATGTAGCGGGCTGCTTGTCCCGTCCAGAGATTGCGGAATCGGCTGCAAAGTTACGAATATTTGGCGGATGTGCCAAAGGGTGAGGCTGATTTTTGCGGTTTTTTTTGTATCTTTGCCGTGCAAAACCCACCATCCGACCAAATTATGGGACGACTACTCGCCATCGACTACGGACGCAAGCGCTGCGGGCTTGCCGTCACCGACCCCCTGCGCATCGTGGCCACCGCGCTCGACACCGTGCCGGCCTCGGGGCTCGTGGACTATGTCCGGGCCTATGTGGAGCGCAATCCCGTGGACGCCATCGTCGTCGGCCTCCCGCGACAGATGGACGGCTCGCCATCCGAGTCGATGCGCTACATCGAGCCCGCGCTCGCGCGCCTGCGCAAGGCTATGCCCGGGATGCCCGTGGTCATGTGGGACGAGCGGTTCACCTCGACCCTGGCCCACAAGGCTATGATCGAGGGGGGATTCGCACGCAAGACACGCCAGGACAAGGGGGCCATCGACCGCATGGCCGCCGTCATCATACTCAACTCATATCTCGATTCACTCAGCCAATGAAACTTCCTGTATATCTGTACGGCCACCCTGTGCTCCGCAAGGAGTGTGCCGACGTCGCCGAGGACCGCGAGGGCCTCAAAGAACTCGTCGCCAATATGTTCGAGACCATGTATGCCTCGGACGGCTGCGGACTGGCCGCCCCCCAGGTGGGCCTGGCCGAGAAGATCGTCGTCATCGACGCCGACGGTCTCAAAGAACACTACCCCGAGTGCGAGGGGGAGAAACTGACCCTCATCAACCCCGTCGTCACCATCCTCGACGGCGACCGCGTCACCCGTGAGGAGGGGTGCCTCAGCCTCCCCGGCCTGTCCGAGAATGTCAGCCGCGTCGAGCACATCCGCCTCGACTGGGTCGACGAAGAGTTCAAACCCCACTCTCGCGAGATCTCGGGCTTCCTCGCCCGCATCGTCCAGCACGAGTGCGACCATCTGGACGGCCACCTCTACATCGATCACGTATCGATGATACGCCGCCGCCTCCTCAAAGGCAAACTCAACAACATCATCGCCGGCAAAGTCCGCTGCGACTACCCTGTCAAATACGCCCCGAAACGATAAATTAAAAAAATAAGAATTATGAATTAAGAATTATAAGTCTTATAAATCTTATAAGTCTTATAAATCTTATACGTCTTATAAGTCTTATAAGTCTTATAATTCCCCATT
>CAMWXQ010000098.1 GCA_947178235.1 uncultured Muribaculaceae bacterium | reverse complement strand
TCATGTGCGGTGCCTGGCGGGTCACGCTGGCCTTGTCCGCGGCACCCTTGCTGATGTATTTGCTGTTTTTCACGTTGCGTATTAAGTAGTAGTCATCCTCGCCGGCGGGCTCGAACACCCACTGCTGGGCCTCGTTCGTGGGGTCTACGGACGCGGCATTGACGGGAGCCAGCTGGGTGCCCTGGGCGTTGGTGGTGATGCCCTTGCCGTTGTGGAGAATGTTCGAGACGAAGGTGTATGTGCCGCCGGGGACTACGCCGATGGTGTTCTCGGCGGTGGCGGTGATGTTGAGGTGGGCCAGGTACTGGTCGTGGAGCGCGTCGTAGAGGGCGACGTTGTTCTCGGCGGTGATGCCGCCGTTGTCGCGGAGGGCCTTCACGTTGTCGTATGCCTCACGGAGAGCGGCCATCACCTCGGGCTTGAAGTATCCGAGCTTGCGGCCATCGGGATCGGACTTGGCCAGGAGGGCCTTGGCCTTATCAATCATGACGTCCATGGCGGCGAGGCGCTGTTCGAGTGTGCCGTCGTGTACGGCGTCCACCACGGCCACGGGCTCGGCGTCGGGGGTGCTGACGCTGACGGTGACCTCGCCGGCCTTGATGAGGGCTGCGGCCTCGGGGCTTACCTCGAAGGTGGTCTCGTTGGCGAATCCGATGAGCTTGCCCTCGGCGTCGTGGATGAGGAAACCTACGCCGCCCGTGCCACCTTCGATCTTGACTGTGTTGCCGCTGATGGTGAAGGAGTAGTCACCCGAGACGGGTGCGCCGTTAATGAAGTCGTTCAGACCTCCCATGGTGCCGCAACGGTTCTTGTCGAATCCGCCGTAGGACTCCTTGGTCGAGCCCACGCGGTCGTCGATGAAGATTATCTCCGAGTTCTTGCGCCATCCGTTCTCGGCGGCCTGGGTCTTGATCTCCTGCTTCCACTCGGCGATGTCCTCGGGGGTGAGGAAGGTCGTGTACGATGTATAGTCGCCGATGTAGTATGCGTCCTGGGGGACCATGAAGCCCCATGCCTCGAAGAAGTCGGTGAGGTCCTCGCCGGCTGCGAGGCAGCACATCTTGGCAAAGTGGAGGAGGTCATACTTGGCGTAGATCGGATTCACGGCGTCGGGGTGGCCCGGGGCGGTGACGCGGCGCAGGGGGTTGGTGCGCAGGAGCTCGAAGAGGCGGGGGTAGAACTTCTTGTTGTGGCCTACGGCGTGATAGTAGAGCCAGAGCTGGAACCACATGCGGGTGGTGCCCCATGTATCGTGCTGGTGGAAGTTCTCGCCGCGGTTGAATCTCGCACGCTGTACCGAGGGGAAGTCTGCGCGGGACGAGTTTGTGCCGCGGTAGAAGAGCGATACGTTGGAGAATACATTGTTGCTCTCCTCGCTCGAACCCACGATGTTGATGGGACCCTGGTTGAGGTGGCCGAACTCGTGGGCGGTGCCCCAGATGTCGCCAGTGGGGATCTCGCGGATGATGCTGCTGATGGTCGAGGGGTTGTAGGCGGTGCGGTACCAGGTCGCGTTCATGAAGGCGCATACACGCAGGGTGATGCCCATGAAGCGGTTGTTGAAGTACTTGTGATAGTCGTTGCGGGCTATGGGGTCGCCTGCGAGGGTGTCATAGTAGTCGTGTCCGGCTGCCTTCTCGGCCATGATGGTCTCGTCGCTGTGGAGTCCCATGAGCATGGTCTCGGCCATGTATATCTCGTCCCATGCCTTCATGGTCTTGATGAGGTCATATCGGCCGGCGGCGTATGCCTCGGGCGAGCAGAGTGTCTTGAGGCACTGGGTGCGGTTGCCATTCTCGTCGAAGATGTCGTCGAAGTGGATGTAGAGCGAGGTGTACTTCGAGATGAGGTTGAACATCGGGTGGCGGGCACGGTCGCGGTAGTAGAGCCAGTCCTCGTTGGTGTCGGGGGTGTAGAGTTCGTCGCCCTGGGCGTTGAAGTATCCGTTGAGCGAGCCACCCTCGATGTGGATCTTGATGTCCTCGTAGGTCGTGACGTCATTGCGGCGAGTGCGGTTGCCGCCGGCGGTGGCCACGGTGTAGTAGACGATCATGTTGGCGGTGTCCTTGGCGCAGGTGATGACGTTGAGTCCCTTGCGCAGGCGGAATCCGTCGGTGGTGCTGTTGAGCTCCACGAGGTTCGAGCCCTCGCCGGTGCGGCCGGCGATGTAGAGTGTCGAGCCATCCTGGGGCTCCTTGTCGACCATGACGTAGAGCACGGTGCCGTTGTCCGAGAGGATGCCGGTGGGATTGTTGACGTCGGTGTATGCCTGGATGCCTGCGAGCGTCGCTGCCCATCCACACTCGGAGTAGGGCTCGATCATCTGCACGCGCATCTTCTTGGCGTGGGTGCTGTCCCACTCCTTGCCGTTGAAGGGGTCGGTCTCGGACCAGTCGCCGGTGAGGGTCTTGAGGACCATCGGGCGGAGCCCTTCGGGGAGAGCGAGGACATTGGGGTCGGTGTCGAGCTCGGCGGCTGTCTTGGCGGCATACTCGGGAGTGAGCTGGGTGCAGGCGGCGTCGGTGAAGATGGCGGCGAGGGCGCTCTCGACGTTGAACGAGCCGTAGATCTCCCACGAGAGGTGCTTGGCTTCGAACTCCTCGTCGGTGATGTCGGTGGCGGGCTGGAACATCCAGCGCGAGGGAGCGGAGTTCACTTCCCAGCCGACGACGGTGTTGGTGTTGTCGAGGTGGGCGTAGTTGAAGTCCTTGTTTTCGGCCACGGTGCCATAGGTGCTGACGTTGGTGATTCCGAAGCCGTCATTCTTGCGGTTGAAGTACATCGCCGAGCTCGTGTGGTCGGGATAGTACTTGTCTGCGAGGCTCCAAGCCTGGCTCTGGGCGCGGGGGCTGCCTACGGGGCGGCCGTTGGCATAGTTGCGGATCACATAGCCGTCGCCGTCGGGGTGGTTCTCGACATACCAGACCTGGCTGAGGTCCGATGCGTCTGGAGCGAGGCCGCGGAGTCGGCTGCCGTTGGTTGCGAGGTTGGTGTTGTAGTTGATGTTGGTGATTCGGTAGAGGCCGGGGGTGATGTCCGATGCGTAGCGGGGCCATGCGGCCATCTTGGCCTCGACCTGGGCGGGGGTCATGGATGTCTCCTCGACGAAGGTCCACTTGGAGTTCTCGCTGTTGACGTCCCAGCCGACGACGCGGCCGGCGGCATTCTCGTGTGCGTTGCCGTAGGTATTCTCATTCCCGGTCTTGCCGTATGCGCTGACGGGGATGATGTAGTGGTTCGAGCCCGTGGCCACGAAGTTCATCACCACGTTGGCATCGTTGAGCATGAAGGGCATCATCGCATTCCACTCGCCCGACTGGGTGCGGGGGCTGTACATGTAGTATCCGTTGGCGAGATTGCGCAGATAGTATCCGTCGCCGTCGCGCTTGGCGATGGCCACCCAGAGCTGGGCCTCGTTGGCGGTGTCGATGGCGGTGCCGCGGATGACACCCTTGTTGGGGGCGGTCATGGCGTGGCCGTATCCGACATTCACGATGCGGTAGACGTGGCCGTCGACGATCCCCTTGGCATAGGTGTACCATGTCTTAGAGCGCTCGGCTATCATGTCAGGGGTGATGTTCTCAGCCTTGCCGAATACCCATCCGGCTCCGGGGGCGTCATGGGTACCGCCGGTGACAGAGCCGTCTGCGGAGGCCACGGCATAGCCGTTGGCGCGGAGGGGATCGGTGGCGCCGCGGCGTTCGAGGCTCAAGGGGAAGATGACGGCACCGTCACCGCCGGTCTCCGAGAAGTCGATCTTGAAGGCCATGCTGTTCTCGACGGGCATCACCGAGTACGAGGCGGTCCAGGGGGTGGAGAGCGCCAGGGGCGAGGTGATGTAGTGGCCGGTGAGATAGTTGCGGAGGTAGTATGCGGTGCCCGAGGTGTTGCCCACGGTGACCCAGAGCTGGGCGGGATCCGAGGGGTTCACATCGGCGGTGGCCGAGATGGCGCCAGTGGCGGGATCGGCCACGAGAGCCTTCCCGGTGAGCGAGTTGACCATCGTGTAGGCGGCATTGCGCTCTACGGGCGAGAGGCCCCAGCGCTCCATGCGTGCGGCCACCTCTTCGGGGGTCTTGTTGATTTGGGTGAAACGCCATCCCGATGCGGCGGCGCCTGTGCCGAAGCAGATGACATACCCCTCGCTCTTGGCGTGGGCATATCCGTTCTGGGTACCCTGATCGGAGGTCCCGATGATGCTGACGGGGAAAATGAGATTGTCACCACCGTTGGATGGTCGTTCGCTGGTGGTGAAGATGGAGCGTATATCGTTGAGATTCTCGGGAGTAGTCGTGTACCATTGCTCATTCTTGGCGATGGGCGATGCCATGTAGAAACCGGTCACATAATTGCGGAAATAATAGCCTGTGTGGTTCTCGTCGGGGACCATTACCCACAACTGCTTCTCGTCGCCGCTATTCGAGTCAGAGAGGGTTATGCCGCCCGCTCCGATGGCGCTCATCGACTTGCCGCGGTATCCTGCGGCGTCATAAGCCTGGTCGATGCGGTAGACGCCGTTGGCTACGAAATCAAACGCCGAGGCGGATGTGAAAATGCCGATCAGTGCGGCTGCAAGAGTGATAAATCTCAGTTTCATGATGCTGGTACTAAAATCAGATTGAACCGAAATCTTTTTTGTTTATTGGTACTTGATAATCTATGATGAATCTTGTTTTCTTGGCTTGTCTGCGGTCGGTTTCCCTCTCGGAGATATCGCAAAATTAGAAAATCATCCATAAGTGTACATACGTTATTCACCGATTTTTTGTCAAAAAATTTCACGTATTCATCCAACAGATTGATTCACTGATGGTTGATGTGTATTACAAACCCTGTCACACCTGTTAAAGCCGATGTAACAATCCACCCTCTCACCTCCGATCCGCACCGAACTCCGTGGTGCCGCGGGCCGTTCTATATATATGAATGAAACTCTCTCCCTACCAGTCACCACCGAGGGTGTGCGCGACTTCCTCGCCGGGCCGTGGGCCGCGGGGATAGGCCCCGCCTATGCCGCACGGCTCACCGAGCACTTCGGCACCGATGCCGTGCGTGTCCTCGCCGAGAATCCCGCCGAGGCGGCCGCCGCTGTCCCCGGACTTGGCACCGCCCGTGCCGAGGGAGCCTCGGAGAGCCTCCGCGCCGTCACGGCACCCCTCGGGCTGCTCATCTTCCTGTGCTCATGCGGCATCGGGGAGACATACATCGAACGCATCCTCGCCAAGTACCGCAAGCGGGCCACGGAGGTCGTGGCCACGGACCCTTACTCTATGGTCGAACAGGTGTGGCAGCTCTCATTCTTCACCGCCGACAAGATCGGGCGCGCCCTCGGCATCCCCGACGGAGACCCGCGCAGGCTGACGGCAGCCCTCGTGACCGCCGTCAAACGCCATGCCGAGCAGGGACACCTCTTCGCCACCCCCGCCGAGGCTGTGGCCGAGGGGGCACGCATCGCGGGGG
>CAMWXQ010000097.1 GCA_947178235.1 uncultured Muribaculaceae bacterium | reverse complement strand
TCGGATCATCATTCAAGCAGCCTGCCCCCTCCGAGACCCCCAACATAGAGGTCGCCCGAAAGAGCATCGTGGCAGCCCGCGACATACGCCGCGGCGAACGTTTCACCGAAGAGAACATCACCGTCAAACGCCCAGGCAACGGCCTCAGCCCGATGCTCTGGGACGAAGTCATAGGCAAAACCGCCGTCCGCGACTTCCCGTACGACACCCTCATCGAACTCTGACCTCCGTCACCCACTCCTCTCCCGACAATGAAAGAACGCCTCTCACAGACACTTACCCAGAAGTTGCAGCAGCGGCTCTGGCCGCATCAGATGCTGCTCGTGCGTCTGATCGAGATGGCCGCGGCCGTGGCCTAGGAGGAGGTGAGGGCCCAACTCGACGACAATCCCGCACTCGAAGCAGCCGACCGCCCAACCTCCACCGAGGAGGAGAGGGAACAGTTCGGCGAGACAGCCGAGGAATTGCAACGCGCCGACTATGCGAGCGAGGAGGAGATGCCTCAGACCCGCTTCGAGGCTTATGGCCGCTCCCGATCAGAGGATCGTGGTTTCGAGCCCGCCCTTCAACCGGGGGGCGACTCGATGATGGAGATTCTGACCCGCGAGCTCGCCGAGACCGACATCCCCGCCGACGACCTGCCGATTGCACGGTATATTATAGGCAGCCTCGATGACAACGGCTACATGACCCGCACCCTGCCTCAGATCGGCGATGACCTCGCCATTAATGTAGGCCTCGATGTATCGCCCGAACGGCTGCGGGCAATTTTCGACCGCATCCGCGCCCTCGACCCTGCGGGTGTCGGAGCGGTAGACCTGCGTGACTGCCTCCTCCTCCAACTGCGCCGTCTCCCCGACACCGAGGATGTTCGCCTCGCGACCGAGATTGTCACCCACTGGTTCGACCTCTTCTCGATGAAACACTTCGACCGTCTCGAGGCGCAACTCGGCGTCCCGCGCGAAGCGATGAAACGCGCCGCCGACATCATCCGCGGGTTCGACCCGAAGCCGGCAGCCGAACTGGGCGAAACCCTCTCGGACGACCGCACCCGCCACATAATCCCCGACTTCACCGTCGAGGTTCTCCCCGGTGAGATCATCACCGTGACGATGCCGAACAATATCCCCGAGCTCACGGTCTCCGAGAGCTTCATGCCCGGCCATGTGACGACGGCCCGCACACGCGAGGCCAATGAAGCGAGGCGCAACGATGCCCTCGCCTTCATCAACCGCAAGCGCGAGGAGGCCACCGACTTCATCGAGCTGATGGCCATGCGCCGCCGCACTCTGATGAAGGTCATGGAGGCGATCGTCGAGAAGCAGCGGCGATTCTTCCTCACCGAGGATGAGTCCGAACTCCGTCCCATGGTACTCAAAGACATCGCCGCGGCCACGGGGCTCGACATCTCGGTCGTGTCGCGCGCGGCATCGGGCAAGTATGTGGCGACCGAGGCGGGGGTCTATCCGCTGAAATTCTTCTTCAACGAGCGTGTCGGCGGCGGAGGAGCCGAGAGCGAGGATGACCACTCGCAACGCCGCATAGCCATCGAAATCCGCCGCATGGTCGACGAGGAGGACCCCCACGCGCCACTCACAGACGAGGCTATCCTCGAACGCCTCCGTGCCGAGGGATTCGAGATTGCCCGACGGACAGTAGCCAAGTACCGCGACCGCCTCGGAATCCCCGTGGCAAGGCTGCGGAAAAAGATATAGGAGTTGAGGGTTGAGAGTTGTAAGTTGAAAGTTGAAAGAAAACCAAGACCGAACTCAACAACCTCAACCCCGAACTCGTTCAACTTTAAACTCAACCTCTCTCAACTCTCAACCCTCAACTTTCAACTCTCAACCCTCAACTCTCAACAATGTACAAGATCAGCCGCATACTCTCCACGATATTCTCGCCGATACTCATACCCACCTACGCGATGATACTCATCGGACAGGTGTCGGTGATGAACTACCTCCCCGCGTCCACACTCTGGACTGTCACGGGTATCGTGTTCCTGCTCACGGCCATCCTCCCTGCGCTCTCCATCTTCGCCCTCTTCAAGCTCGGGATGGTCAGCGACCCGGGGCTCAACAACCGCACCGAGCGCACGATTCCATACTTCACCGTGACAGTCTGCTACGCCATCAGCGGATGGTTCATGCAGCGCATGGGCGCACCCCTGTGGCTGCCGCTCTTCTTCTACGGCGGGGCCATCGCCTCGCTCGTCAACACCGTCGTCAACCGATGGTGGAAGATTTCGGCCCACGCCGCCGCGCTCGGCGGCCTCATAGCCGTGCTCTTTGTCATCGCGAGCCTCCATCAGAATCTCGTCAGCCTCGACTGGTGGTACTGCGGCACGATTCTCGCCACCGGTGCAGTGATGACGGCCCGCGTCTATATGCGCCGTCACACACTGTTGCAGGTTCTCTGCGGATGCGCCTGCGGATTCCTGTCGGTGTGGGCGCTCAACTACTTCATTCTGCTCAATTAGACCCATATTGAATAATACTACCAACATTACCAAAAACATGACTCCGACTGTCAGCATAATCATGGGGAGCACAAGCGACCTCCCCATCCTCAAAAAAGCAGCCGACTTCCTCAATCAGATGGAAGTGCCGTTCGAAATGCAGGCTCTCTCGGCCCACCGCACACCCGCCGAGGTCGAGGCATTTGCGCACGGCGCCGAGGGACGCGGCATCAAGGTGATCATCGCCGCCGCAGGCATGGCCGCCGCCCTCCCCGGCGTCATCGCAGCCATGACCCCCCTGCCCGTCATCGGCATACCCATCGCATCATCGCTCAGCGGCGTCGATGCACTCTGCTCGATCGTCCAGATGCCTCCGGGCATCTCCGTGGCCACCGTCGGCATCAACGCCGGGCTCAATGCCGCCGTCACCGCCGTCCAGATTCTGGCTCTCGCCGACCCAGCTCTCGCCGCGCGCTTCGCCGCATACCGCTCGACCCTCTCGAAGAAGATCGTGAAGGCCAACGAGGAGCTGCGTGAGGTCAAGTATGACTTCAAGGTTGACTGATGCGCACCGAAGGTTACAGGAGACGCCCGACATGGGAGGTCTCGATCGGCAACGTCAAGATCGGAGGCTCTAACCCCGTGGCGGTGCAGTCGATGACGTCGACATCGACGATGGATACCCCCGGCTCGGTGGCCCAGGTCGAGCGCATAGCCGACGCGGGTGGCGACATCGTGCGCCTCACCGCCCAGGGCGTGCGCGAGGCGGTCAACCTCACCGACATACGCGATGCGGTGAGGGCAGACGGATACACGGTTCCGCTCGTGGCCGACATCCACTTCAACCCCAAGGCGGCTTTCGAGGCCGCCGCGAGGGTCGAGAAGGTACGCATCAACCCGGGCAATTTCGTAGATCCGGGGCGCGTGTTCAAGAAGATAAACTACACCCCCGAGGAGTATGCCGAGGAGATCCGCAAGATTGATACCGCCCTGCTCCCCCTGCTCGACATATGCAAGGAGCATGGCACAGCCCTACGCATCGGCGTAAACCACGGCTCTCTCTCGGACCGAATCATGAGCCGATACGGCGATACCCCCGAGGGGATGGTCGAGAGCGCCATGGAATTCCTGCGCGTATGCCTCGCCCATGACTTCCGCGACGTAGTCATCTCTATCAAGGCCTCGAACGTCGTGGTGATGACACGCACGGTGCGTCTGATGGCCGAGGCCATGGATGCCGAGGGTATGCACTTCCCGCTCCATCTCGGTGTCACCGAGGCGGGAGATGCCGAGGACGGACGCATCAAGTCGGCCACAGGCATCGGCTCGCTGCTCATGGACGGACTGGGAGATACGATCCGCGTGTCGCTCACCGAGAATCCCGAGAACGAGATTGAGCCCGCACGCGCCATCCTCGCCCATATCGCCGAGGTCGCCGCAGACCCGACACCGGTACCTGCCTCCGAGCCTCTCGACACAGACGCGGCCAAGAGCCTCTGGGACGGACAGGTGACAAAGGTCATCGGCCTCGACATGGACAAACCCGCTTTCTCGATCGATCTCACTGCCGAGGGATTCGAGGAGGCTGTCTCCGAGGTCAAGTCGCACCCGGGTGAGGCCGTGGCCGTCAAGGCCGCCAATCCCGCGGGCGCCCTGCTCGTCCGCAGTTTCGTCCGCCGCCTCCGAGGCGAGGGTCTCACCAATCCCATCGCAGTCATTTTCAATTACGACGGCAAGGATGCCGAGACCACGGCCATCAAGGCTTCTATTGACCTCGGCTCGCTGCTGCTCGAAGGGCTCGCGGATGCCGTTGCGGTCGAGAACTCGCTGCTCTCCGCAGATGAGCTCGTCAGGCTCTCGCTCAATATCCTCCAAGCCACACGACGCCGCATCACCAAGACCGAGTACATTGCCTGTCCCGGCTGCGGGCGCACTCTCTACGACCTCCACACGGCCCTCAAAGAGATCAAGGCTGCGACCTCGCACCTCAAAGGCTTGAAGATAGGCGTGATGGGTTGCATCGTCAATGGCCCTGGCGAGATGGCCGATGCCGACTATGGATATGTCGGCGCGGGCGTCGGACGTGTCAGCCTCTACAAGGGCAAAGAGTGTGTCATGAAGAATCTCCCGACCGACGAAGCTATCCCCGCCCTCATCGAACTGATACGCCGGAACGGCGACTGGAAAGATCCCGAATAATCACGCCCGCCCTCATGGAGACCAAGCAGATATATATGCGCCGCGCCCTCGAACTGGCGCGCCACGGTGCCCTCGACGCCTCGCCCAACCCTATGGTCGGGGCAGTCATCGTCGACCCCGACGGGAAGATTATCGGCGAGGGGTGGCACCGCCGCTGCGGCGAGGGACACGCCGAGGTCAACGCCGTGGCATCGGTGCGCGACGAAGCCCTGTTGAGGGACGCGACGATGTACGTGACCCTCGAACCGTGCGCCCACTATGGCAAGACCCCGCCGTGCGCCGAACTCATCATACGCAAGGGGATTCCGCGCGTGGTCATCGGCTGTGTCGACCCATTCGCCAAGGTCTCGGGCAAGGGCATATCCATGCTGCGCGAGGCGGGGGTCGAGGTGATGGTCGGGATGCTCGAAGGTGAGTGCCGCCGCCTCAATGAGAAATTCATGACCGCCCACTCGCAACACCGCCCGTTCATAACCCTCAAATGGGCTGAGAGCCGCGACGGATTTATCGACGGACGGATTTCGACGCCGCTGACCTCCGTGGCCGTTCACCGCGAGAGGGCCCTGCACGACGCAATCCTCGTCGGGAGCGGGACATGGCTCGCCGACGCGCCCAAACTCGATACACGCCTCTATGCGGGACACAGTCCCCGCCGCATAGTGCTCGACCGCCGCGACAGGCTCGAAGGGCTCCCCGGGGATGTGATTCACATAACAGACTCCGCGCCACTCGCCGAGGTGATGGAGCAGCTCTACTCTCAATACGGACTCACCTCGATTCACGTCGAGGGGGGAGCCGACGT
>CAMWXQ010000096.1 GCA_947178235.1 uncultured Muribaculaceae bacterium | reverse complement strand
GACTTCGGAGGGGAGGAGGGTGTAGAGGACGCGGCGGAATTCTTCGGTCTCGTCGTCATCATACGCCTCGGCAGGGCGCCCTGCGAAGCGGTCGAGCTCCTCGTCGTCGTAGTAGAGGGGCCCCTCGGAGCTCAGGGCCTTCTTCTCGCAGACGGCGTGGAGGCCACAACACTCCTCGCTCCCGTCCCGCGGCTCGGGGACAGGGGTGTCGGCGGGAGCGTCGGGGCGGTGGGTGAGGCGCAGGATGAGGCCGACGACGATGACGGCGGCGAGGATGATGAGCGCGCCTGTCATTCGGCAGGGCCCTCCTCGACCTCCATGACGGTGAACCCGGCAGCGGCGAACTGCTCCCAGAAGCCGGGATAGGACTTGGTTACAACCTCGGCGTCGCGTATGAGGATGCCTGGGATGAACACGGCCACCGGGGCGAAGGCCATGGCCATGCGGTGGTCGCCGTAGGTGTCGAAGGCGGGGACTTCGAGGATGCGGTGGCGGCGCCCGTCCCACTCCATCACGCCCGTGGCGGGGAAGGTTACCTCGACACCGATTTTCAGCAGCTCGGCACGCAGGGCTTCGAGGCGGTCGGTCTCCTTGGTGCGGAGGGTCGCGAGACCCATGAGGCGGAAGGGGTAGCCGAGCATGGCGCAGGTGACCGCCACATACTGGGCGAGGTCGGGATTGTCGGCGAAGTCGACGACGGCCCTCGCGTCGGGGTCGGGGCTCGCGATGAGGTCGGTGCCCCCCTCCTCGCCCGGCTCGGTGAGGACGCCGAGGCGCGAGTATATGTCGGCCAGGCGGCGGTCACCCTGTACTGAGCCCTCGGTGGTGAGGTTGATGATGTTGATGACCCCCGCGGCGAGCGCCTCGGTCTCGTACCACACGGCTGCGCCGGTCCAGTCACCCTCCATCGGGCGCGGGTCGGCGGGGATGCAGTATGTGCCGTGGGGCACACGGATGCCGTCGGGGTCGAAGTCGGCCTCGATACCCGCGTCGGCCATGAGGCTGAGGGTCATGCGTATGTAGGGGCGCGAGACAGGCTCACCCTTGAACCGGACGGTGAGCCCCTGCGCCATGAGCGGGGCCACCATGAGGAGGGCCGAGATGAACTGCGAGCTGACGGTGGCGTCGATCTCGACCTCGCCGCCCGTGAGGTCGCGCCCGCGGATGAGCAGGGGCGGGTACCCATCCTCGCCCGCATACTCGATGTCGGCGCCGAGAGCGCGCAGGGCCTCGACGAGCGGGCCGATGGGGCGGTGGCGCATCCGTTCGGATCCGTCGAGGCGGACGGTACGCCCCGCACGGGCCGCATAGAAGGCCGTGAGGAAGCGCATCGAGGTCCCCGAGTGTCCGACATTGATGTCGGTGGCTTCGGGGCGTGAGAGGGCCTCTATGAGGCTCGCGGTGTCGTCGCACTCGGCCACGGGGTCGGGCATGGGTGCGCCGGGGGTCAGGGCGGCTATGATGAGTGCCCTCGCGCTCTGGCTCTTGGAGAGGGGGAGGGTGACGGTGGCCTCCATGAAGTCTTCGGGGGGGAGTATGCGGTAGGTGGACATGGGGGTTGAAAGTTGAGAGTTGAGAGTTGAAAGAGACAGCTATCCTACTTTGTGGCTATGCCGACGAGGATGGTCTTGGTCTCGCCGCGCCAGGGGAGCGAGCCGTAGTATCGCTCGGTCACGAGCTCGACGGGGATACCCGAGCCCTGGTAGGATTGCAGGAGGCGTCCGAGCGAGTCGTCGGGGACGGATACCCGCAGGTCGGCGCGATATGTGTGGTCGGCGACGCGCCCCTCGGTGACGATCTCACCCTCGTAGTTCTTGAAGAACAGGCCGCGTTTCTCGACCTTGACGACATAGCCGCGCACGCGGGCATCCTGGGCATAGGGGTTGAGCCACCGTGCCCACACGCACCCCGCGATGATGAGCAGGAGTACGATGACGAGGTAGACGGGCCACATGCGGCGGCGCCGCGGCGGGGTCGGGAGCGGGTCGGGATAGGCGATGGGCCGATAGGGGTTGCCGAAGTCGAACACGTGTACGGGCTGCGGGTCCTCGGCGGGCCGAGGGTCGGATTCACCATTCTCCACGGCGCTCCCGGTGGTCTCGGGAGTCTTGGACCCGGTCTGCGAGAAGTCGGTGAGGAAACGGTCGTTCTTGTCGAGGTCGAAGAGTTTCATTTCTTGTTCTTGGAGAGGGCTATGCACCCGAAGGTGAAGAGTCCGAGGATGATGAGTGTGACGGTCGAGGTGCCCATCACCATATTGGCGAACGCGGCGCTGTAATCGCGTGTGAGCCCGGGGACCGAGTAGAGCGAGAGACCGAAGATGAGTGCCCACTGGTAGGGGCCGATGCCGCCGTTGGAGGGCACACCCATCGATATGCTCGTGAGGACGAAGCAGACCATGAGTGCCTCGAAGCCGTATGTGTCGAGCACTCGGGCCGTGAGGGGGAAGGCGTGGAACGCAAACCACAGGGAGAGCATATAGCACCCCCACAGGAGGATGGTGAGCATGAGCCACCGAACCTTCCCGTCCATGCGGGCGATGACGGCGAAACCCTGCCAGAGCCCCGCGACAGCCTTGCGCACCCCTCGGACCAGCCTGTGGTCGGGGCGACGCACGAGCATCCACACCGCGCTGGCGCCGCAAAGGAGCAGTACGCCCCAGAGCCACGGCGATGTAAGCAGGGCCATGATGACCGAGGGCTCGCCCGGCTCGGCAGAGGTCTCCTCGGGACGGATGAAGCTCATGAGCTGCGGTGCGGCGAAGGTGAAGGCGCTGAGCGTCAGCAGCGCGACGGTGATGGTGTCGGCCAGGCGGTCGGCCACCATCGACCCGAAGACCTTGGGGAAGGGTGCATCCTGGCGCTGGGCCACGAAGCCTGTGCGCCACAGCTCGCCGAGGCGCGGCAGCACGAGATTGACCGAGTAGGTGCCGAAGATACTGAGCGTGAGCTCCCAGAGCCCCGAGCGGATGCCGAGGGCGCGGAGCTGGATCTGCCATCGGGCGGCGCGGGCGACATGGGCCACGATGCCGAGCAGGATATTGCCCCACATCCACGCAAAGTCACACTCGCTCCTCATCGTGGCCCACATGGCCCCGAAGTCCATGCCGCGGAAGAGGAGCCAGCAGAGCCCGACACTGATGACGAGCGGTACGCCGTAGCGCAGGAGCATACGCACGGCGCGGGCGAGGCGGGTTTCGGTATGCGGGGCAGTCATCGGGCGTAGTTTGAGGAGTTCGAACTGTTGCGCAGGCCGCCGAAGCTGCCGTTGGACCCATATCCGTTCTTGCGCGAGGCATTGCGCATGAAGGGGTCGTCGAAGAACTCGTCCTCTTCCTCATCCTCGTCGCCCGCGGGGGCGTTGGGGTCCTTCTCCCCCTTTTTGAGCTTGGGCTTGTTCTTGACGATCTCGTACGGCTTCTGCTGCTCGACGGGGAGCTCGTTGATGTCCCATGCCTGCTCGATGTCCCAGTTCTTTTTGAGGTTGAACTTCTTCGGGTAGTAGTAGACCTCCTCGGGCTGGATCGAGTCGGCGAGCGAGCCTGTGGTCCAGAGCGTGTCGCGGTTGGCGTCTATGTAGAGGCGGGCATAGTAGGTGCCGGGGTTGATGTACTCGATGCGCACCGAGCCGTCGGGGCGGACGGGAACCTGTGTGACGGGCGCGTCGGAGGTATTGAGCAGCTCGACCACGGCGGGGCGTCCGTCGAGGCCCGAGATGTCGAAGCTGAGGGTCGAGTAGTCGGAGAGCTTCTTGGCCGTGAGGTCGGTGACCGTCCCCTTGTTGATCAGCCCGTATATGTCCGTGACGGCGGCCGAGTCGACGGTGAGGCGGTATCGCTGGCCGCTCTCCCACTCGACGGGGGCCGTGAAGACCAGGGGATTGAGCGGCGATACCCTCGTGAGCCTCAGCGGGGGCCCCGGATACCACACGGAGTCAATCTCCATCTCGAGACGTATGCCCGCGGAGTCGATCGAGGCGACGGGGGTCGCGGACTTGAACACGAGCGGCTTGTTGAGGTCGAGGGTCGTCGGGGTCGAGAGCTTGAAGTCGAGACGCTTGACCTCGAGCTCGGGGAGCTTGACCCACTCGATCGAGTCGCTGTCCTCGAAGTCGTCGCGCTCGCGCATCTTGGCATTGCGCTCGCGTCGCTCCTCGTTGCGCTTGTTGATCTCCTCGACCTCCTTCTCGTACTTCTCGCGGGCCTTCTGCGCGGCCTCGTCGCGTTTCTTCTTCGACAGGGGGCCGCGGACATTCATTTTGAGGGTGTCGACCGTGAGCGAGAGGGCGCCGAGGGTGTCGGTGCGCATATATTCGAGCGAGACGGTGAGCGAGTCGAGCTCGAAGATGGCCGAGTCGGTGATCCAGTAGGTGAGCGAGTCGAGGGTGGCCGAGGACTGGAGCACGGCCCACTCGCCCGACTCCTGGCCGGCGCGGGGGGTGTTCACGAGCCTCAGCACGGGGAGCGAGTCGGCCCGCGTCGCGAGGTTGAAGGTGAGTTGGTTGATGGCCGGGCGCTTGTAGTCCTTGAGGTACTGGGTCGAGTAGTTCTCGTTGAACCACGTCAGCAGCACATCGTCGGGCAGGAATCGCGTGGCCTCGCGCGTCACGAGCGAGTCGCGGATGCCGAGGCTGTTGAGCAGCGTGTCGGTGACGGTCGTCGGCTCGGCCGAAGGGGTGAGGGTGACGTCATAGAAGGCGATGTCCTCGGAGCGGTCCCAGTGATAGTCGCGGTTGATGTCCTTCACCGCGAAGATGCGGTATGTCCCCGGGGCCATATTGCGGACGGTGAACTCGCCGCGCTGATTGGTCTTGGTGATGCGCTCGAATGGTAAAGTCGTTATGGCCGTGTCGGAGAGGTTCGAATAGACACCGACGAGCATACCCTGGGCCGGTTCGAGGGTACGCGCCTCGAATACGCGCCCCGAGATGCGCAGCGTGTCGAGGGTGGGGCCCGTCGAGAAATCCATCGCGAACCCGTCGAGGATATTCCCCTCGTTGAGATCCTTGACGGCATCGGAGAAGTCCACCGTATAGGTTGTCGACGGGAGCATCGTGTCGCGCAGCTCGATATGCACCTTGCGGCCGATGGTCGAGATTGCGGGCGTGGTCTTCTGTGCCGGCGATACGATGATCTTGTTCATGGGATCGTCGAGCTGGATATTCTCGTCGAACTCGATGGTGATGCGGTTGGACTTCACGTCCAACTGGCCCATGGCAGGATGTGAGCGCACATACACCGGAGGCGTCTCGTCGCGCGGGCCGCCCTCGGGCCGCCCCATATTGGCACAGGCAGCGACGAACAACGCCGACACCACCGCCACGAGCATATGCAAAGGAGTAAATCGGGACATCACTTGAATACTGCTTTACTTGCAATCATATGTTCAACACAGCAGATAGGGATTTTATTTTCTCTACCCAGGCACAGAAGTGGGGGCACCTGTCAAGAATAGCATGTATAC
>CAMWXQ010000095.1 GCA_947178235.1 uncultured Muribaculaceae bacterium | reverse complement strand
ATCGGTCTCGATGACGTTGTTGACCTTCAAGAGGCAGATCACGGCCTTGTCCTTATGGTGGGTTATGAGTTTGCCCGCGCGGGCGAGACGCATCGTGTAGATGCTGTACGGCTCGAACATCTTGATGGTGCCGTACGAGATGGTCGAGACAATGAGCAGCGGGAGGAACAGGTCGTATCCGCCCGTGAGCTCGGCGGTGAGGAAGATGCCCATCAGCGGGGCGTGCATCACCCCCGACATCACACCCGCCATACCCATGAGGGTGAAGTTCTTGATCGACAGATCGAGGTCGAAGATGATGTTGATGGAGTACGCGAAGAGGAATCCCGCCATGCACCCGAGGTAGAGCGAGGGTGCGAAAGTACCGCCGACGCCACCCGCGCCGTTGGTGGCCGACGTGGCGAAGGATTTGAGCAGCACGAGGGCCCCGACGATACCCATGATCCACCACTCGTCGGCGCGGTCGCGGTAGAAGATCGAGTTGTCGACGATGTTCGAGGGGTCGCCGTTGAGGAGGCTCATGATCGACGAGTAGCCCTCGCCGTAGAGGGGCGGGAAGAGGAACACAAGCAAAGCGAGGATCGAGCCTCCGGCCAGCACCTTCTTCCACGGGGTCACGAGCCGCCCGAAGAAGCGTTCCATGAAGTTCATCGAGCGGGTGAAGTAGAGCGACACGAAACCGAGAATCACCCCGAGCAGTATGGCATAGGGGATGCGCGCTGTGACGACTGGCTCGCTTTGTAGAAAGAAGAATTCGACCTCGTAGCCCGTGAAGACGTATGCCATCGTGGCGGCGGTGATGGAGGCGATGAGCAGGGGCATCACCGAGACGGTCGTGAGGTCGAGCATGAGGACTTCGAGGGTGAAGAGCATACCCGCGATCGGGGCCTTGAAAATGCCCGCGATACCCGCCGCAGCCCCGCAGCCGACAAGGATCATGAGGATTCGGGGCGACATGCGGAAAGCCTGGCCGAGATTCGAGCCGATCGCCGCGCCGGTGTACACGATCGGGCCCTCGGCACCGACCGACCCGCCGAAGCCGATGGTGATCGAACTGGCTATGAGCGAGGTGTACATATTGTGCTTTTTCAGACGCGACTTGTTCTGGGAGATCGCCTCGAGGACACGCGTGACGCCGTGCGAGATGTTGTCCTTGACCACAAACCTCACGTAGAGGGTCGTGATGATGATGCCCGCGACGGGATAGAGCAGGTAGAGGTAGTTGCCCTCATTGATGGCGAGGGGTGCCGAGAGGAATCCGGTGATGGTATGTATGAGCCATTTGAGCACGAGGGCGGCCGCTCCGCCGAGGATCCCGACGATGAGGGCCAGGATGATGACGAAGGTCTTCTCTTTGATATGTCGCTCACGCCACGCAAGGAGGGCGAAGAAACCTTTCTCGAAGGCGGTGAGGGTCTTTTGGGCAAGCATTTGGTCGAATTTTGAATTTGGAATCTTGAATTCGGAATTGGGTTGAGAGGGGATAAGTCTTATAAGTCTTATACGTCTTATAAATCTTTGATTCTCAATTGTCAATTCTCCATTCTCAATTCTATTTTCCTTCCCCTCGGATGAGGGTTCGGAGGGTGTAGAGGAGTATTTTGAGGTCTACTTCGAGCGAGAGATTCTGTACGTAGAGGATGTCGTATTTGAGCCTCTTGATCATGTCCGCGACGGTCGAGGCGTAGCCGTAACGTACCATTCCCCACGACGTCACGCCGGGGCGGACCCTGTGGAGCAGGGCGTAGTAGGGTGCCTCCTTCATGATGCGCGAGATGAAGTACTGCCGCTCGGGGCGTGGTCCGACGAGCGACATCTCGCCCACGAGGACATTCCAGAGATTGGGGAGTTCGTCGAGACGGTAGCGTCGCATGAATCGCCCTATCGGGAGGATGCGCGGGTCGTCGTCCGACGAGAGGCGCGGACGGTCATCTGCCTCGGCATCGGGGCGCATAGATCGGAGCTTGTGGATCTTGAAGGGGCGGCGGCGGTATCCGATGCGCTCCTGGGAGTATATCACAGGGGCTTCGGGGGACTGGCGGCGTATAGCGAGGGCGAGGAGACCGATGATCGGCGATGTGAGCAGGAGACCTATGGAGGCGGCGACGACATCCATCGCACGCTTGATGGCTACGAAGGCGTCGGGGAGCTCGGGACGTGTGATGTCCAACAGCGGTTCGCCGATGACGTGGTCGTAGCGCATGACGGTGCCGAGCGCGAATATGCTGTCATCGGGGGCCATGACGATCGGGAGATTGAGCGGATAGAGGTCGTACATGAGCCTCTGTATCCCCTCGGTATCGAGGGCTCCCGGGAGCACCACTACCCCTTCGATGCCGTCGCGTGCAATCCGCTCGGTCAGCACAGCGAGCCCGTCTGAGGTTCCGCCGCTGATATGTTCAGCCCCGATCTCGAAGCCGTGCCCCTGTGCAAGCTCCTCGGCATGGGCGCGATCCGCCTCGGAGCGCATGAGGGCGAGGTAGACTGGGGGACGGTGGTCGCGCTTGGCGCGCTTCCTTATATATGTGGTGATGAGGAGACGTGCGCCCCACGTCAGCGCGAAGAGACAGAGGGCAAAGAGAACCATGAGCTCATACTGCTGGCGGCGCATCGGGAGATAGTCGTTGAGCAGGGCCACGAGCATATATGAGAGTGTGCCGATGACGACACCGAGCCCCGTGCGCAGCAGCTCATCGACCCTCGATTTGTTGGTGACGTTGACATAGTACCCGGTCAGATAGTAGACCGCGAGCATGTATGGGGGGAGGAAGATGAGCGTGAGCTCGACGCCGTAAGCCTTGATGTACGAGAACCACGATGCGTAGATCTCGTGGATACCCGCAACCAGATGGTAGCGCAGCAGACTGAACACCAGGATACCCGACACGGCGGCCAGGTAGTCGCTGATGCAGTAGGCGATGCGATAACGGGTGGTCTGTTTCACGGCAGCTCAAAGTGGGTTACATAATCACGGTCTCAGCACGGTCACACTTCCGTCGGGCTCCGCCTTGACTACCCTCGACGGACGCGAGGGGGTATGGTCGTCGCGGCGGTAGAGCGCCACATAGTCGGCGGCGGCCACAATCTCGGGGTCGATGCCATCGAAGAACGCGGGGGCGGGATTGCCCGAGATGTTGGCCGAGGTGGAGACCACGGGGCCACCGAGGCCCTCGCACAACGCAGCCGAGTATGCCTCGCGGGTGAGGCGCATACCGATGCTGCCATCCTCGCCGAGCAGGGCGGGGGCGACATCGGTGCCGTGGGGGAACACGACTGTCACCGGGCGCTCGGACCCACGCACCATGTCGAGGATGCCGTCGGGCACCTCGCCGGCATGGCAGCGCAGCATATCCTCGGAGGAGACAAGCGAGATGAGGGCCTTAGAGTCGGCGCGGCGCTTGACCTCGAAGATGCGAGCGACCGCACTCGGGTTGCGCGCATCACACCCGAGCCCCCAGACGGTGTCTGTCGGGTAGAGGATGATGCCACCCTCCTTCATGACGGCGACCGCCGCGTTGATGTCTTCCGAGATATTCATGTCTGTGTATCGAAACTGAGGATTGAAATGCAAAAGTAACAAAAATTTCCGTAACCACGCCAATCCACAACACAAATATCACCCTGGCGGCTTCGAATTGGAGCCGCGGAGGTGATATGAATTTGGTGGAGAGGAGAATTTTGGCTATCTTTGCGGGTGGTTCGGGCGATGCCTCGGACCGTACCGACCAATTTGAAAACATAAGACTGCAAAGATATATGAAGAAGTACAATATTGCCGTGGCCGGCACAGGCTATGTGGGCCTCTCGATAGCCACGCTGCTCGCCCAGCACAACAAGGTCACGGCGGTGGACGTCATCCCCGAGAAGGTCGACCTCATCAATGACCGCCGCTCGCCCATCCAGGATGAGTATATCGAGAAGTACCTGGCCGAGAAGGAGCTCGATCTGACGGCCACGCTCGACGGCGCGGCTGCCTACCGCGATGCAGACTTTGTGGTGATCGCCGCCCCCACCAACTATGACCCAGTGAAGAACTACTTCGACACGTCGCACGTCGAGGAGGTCATCGACCTCGTGCTCGAAGTGAATCCCGGGGCGGTGATGGTCATCAAGTCGACCATCCCCGTGGGTTACTGCCGCTCGCTCTATCTGAAATATGCCGAGCGCGGCGTCGAACGCTTCAACCTGCTCTTCTCCCCCGAGTTCCTGCGCGAGTCCAAGGCTCTGTACGACAATCTCTACCCCTCGCGCATCATCGTGGGCATACCTAAGATTATACGCAACGATGAGTTCTCAGCCGAGAACGAGGCCATCGAGCGCGTGGCCGACCTGCCGAAGCTCGAAGAGGCCGCGCACACCTTTGCCCAGCTGCTCCGCGAGGGTGCCATCAAGGAGGAGATCCCCACCCTCTTCATGGGCATGAAGGAGGCCGAGGCGGTCAAACTCTTCGCCAACACATACCTCGCCCTGCGTGTGTCGTACTTCAACGAACTCGACACCTATGCCGAGGTCAAGGGACTCGACGCACAGGCCATCATCGAGGGTATCGGTCTCGACCCCCGCATCGGTACGCACTACAACAACCCCTCGTTCGGATACGGCGGCTACTGTCTCCCGAAGGACACCAAACAGCTCCTCGCCAACTATGCCGACGTGCCCCAGCAGATGATGACGGCTATCGTCGAGAGCAACCGCACCCGCAAGGACTTCATCGCCGACCAGGTATTGAAGATGGCTGGATGGTATGGGTACAGCCATGCGAACACCTTCGGGAAGGCTCCCGAGGAGGAGTGCATCATCGGCGTCTACCGTCTCACAATGAAGTCGAATTCGGACAATTTCCGCCAGTCTTCGATCCAGGGCGTGATGAAGCGCATCAAGGCCAAGGGGGCAACGGTGATTATCTACGAGCCCACGCTCGAGGACGGGTCGACATTCTTCGGGTCGCGCGTTGTCAATGACCTCGACGAGTTCAAGCGCCTCTCCAAAGCGATCCTCGCCAACCGCACGGCCCCCGAACTGTCGGACGTGGCCGAGAAGGTATATACGAGAGACCTCTTTTCGAGGGATTGAGAAAGTTTAAAGTTTAGGGCCTGACGGCCTAAGGTTTAAAGTTTAAGGATTAAACGTCACGAAGCCGGGTGATCACGCATCCGGCTTCGACACTCTAACCCAAAAATACCATTAAATCAATACCTAAACATGAATATCTTAACCTTAAAACCAATCTTTCTATCTTAGGTTTCCCTATCGGGAAGTCTTCGGGGTTTCGTTTTCCCTTCCGACATTGCAAAGATAGCTACTCGGTATGAGGCGTCAAAATTTTTCAAGAAAAATATTACGCAGTTTTTTCAGAAAAATTTGATATTCTATGTATATATTTGATTTATAGTAGATTGTCGGTGATTTCGCGTGATTACAATAATGTTACAGACAGGGAAGATGTTACAATTTGGCCTTCTTCGGGTTGCGCAT
>CAMWXQ010000094.1 GCA_947178235.1 uncultured Muribaculaceae bacterium | reverse complement strand
GTCGGCGGACACTTCAGTGTCGACCGCGGCAGGGTCTATGCGACATTCGCGGCAATCTACATCGACCTGCGCGACCAGCAGGTGACCGTCTTCCCCGACGCCGAGACCACGGGCCGAATGATGGCCAACGCCGGACGCACCCGATCGTACGGCGCCGAGCTCTCGCTGCGCTACTCGCCCACGCCGCGGTGGACGTTCAACGCTGCATACGGATACAACCGTGCGACCTTCCGCCACTTCAACGACGGCCACACCGACCTCTCGGGCAAGCGTGTACCCTACGCCCCCTCGAACACCCTCTTCGCCTCGGCCACATGGCTGATTCCGCTGCGCGGGGGGTGGGAAATCCGCCTCACCCCCGAGGTGCGCGGCACGGGTTCGATTTACTGGGACGAGCAGAACCTCTACCGTCAGCCGTTCTATGCCGAGGCTGCCTTCACCGCCGGCATCCACAACTCGTCATGGTCTGTCGAGCTGTGGGGCAAGAATCTCACCGACACGGACTTCCGCGTATTCCGCTTCGAGTCGGTGGGGCGCAACTACTTCCAGCGCGGCGACCGTGCCCGCGTCGGCATCTCGCTGCGCATAAGGATGCCGAATTTCAGGTTGAAAGTTTAATATCAGGCCCGAAGCCTGAGTTTAAGGTTTAGGGCCTTCGGCCTTAGGTTTAAAGTTTAGGCTTTAAGAATAAACCTTATTTTCCCCCATACAGAATTGTTATGCAATCCTCATATTTTAAACTTTAAACCTAAGGCCGAAGGCCCTAAACTTTAAACTTAAAATTGAGCTTGCGAAATTTTAATCTCTTATGAAAGACTTCTTCTCCTGGTGTCAGCGTTATCTCTCCTTCACCCTGGTGGCGGCACTGGTGGTGGGGGCGCTGGTGCTATTCTTCAACGAGAACTCGGTCCTGCGCACCGTCGAGCAGGAACGCCGCATAGCCGAGCTCAAAGCCGCCATCAAGGATGCCACCGATACGCTCGAACACTACCGCGCCCTCAACATGTCGCTCCGCAACGACCGCGAGACCATGGAGCGGATTGTCCGCGAGCAGTACCATATGCAGCAGACCGACGAGGATGTGTACATCTTCAAGTGAGTTGAGAGTTGAAAGTTGAAAGTTGAAAGAAGCTCATTTAACCATATAATTATGCAAAAGAGTTCTGATGCCCGCCTCGCGTGGGCTACGTGGCTACCCCTCCTGGGGCTGCTCGTGATCATGGTCGCCTCGGGGCTGCCGCTGCTGAGGATGGGCCACGGATGGTTCGGTTACCTCTATGCCGCGGGGGCAGTGCTCGTCCTCGTCGGGCGCCTCATCTATCCAGTGCCCAAGGATTGTCCCCTGCGCCTCAAACGTCTGCTGAGGATGGAGATCTGGACCGCCCTGGTGTTTGTCACCGGCGCGGTGTTCACCTTCCTCAATCAGCGCGGGGGCAATGACTGGCTCGCCTTCACCATGGCCGGGGGTGTCCTCACCATCTACACCTCCATCATGATACCGCGCCAGAAACTCGACAAATCGCGCCGCTGAAACGTGAAAAAATCTGAATTTGGACGGTTAATTGAGAGTTAATTACTACTTTTGCAGACCCAAACAACCGTTCAATCACCCCAGTGGCCCTATATCTCACAATCGACCAGGGTAACTCCGAGGCCAAGATGGCCTTGTGGGAGGAGACCAGGCTTGTCGGCTTCCGCATGGAACCTGTGCCGACCCCCGCGCGCATCGACGCCTTCATCGGCGAGGGGCGCGCCATCGACGGCGCCATATACTGCTCGGTGGCGCGTGAGGATGTCGAACTCGTGTGCCACCTGCGCCACATCTGCGCCCACACCCTCCGCCTCGGCCCCGAGACCCCGATACCGCTGCGCGTGGCCTACAAGACGCCGCAGACCCTCGGCGCCGACCGCATCGCAGCCGCCGTCGGCGCATGGGCCGACCACAAGGGGCACCCGATACTGGTGGTCGACGCGGGTACGGCGGTCACATACGACCTCGTGGATGCCGACGGGACATATGTCGGGGGGAACATCGCCCCCGGCATCACCATGAACCTCCGCGCCCTGCACGAGTTCACGGCACGCCTCCCCCTGGTCCCCTTCCCGAGCCCGATGGCGCGCCTGGCCGACGAGCTCTTCGGGAGCGACACGCGCGGGGCCATCGCCCGCGGGGCGGTCGACGCCGTGCGCGCGGCCATCGAGTTCTACCGCCGGCGCCTCCCCGACGACACCGTCACGGTCCTCGGCGGCGGATGCGGCCACCACCTCGCCTCAGTGCTTGATTTCCCGGTCCATGTCGACGACCACCTCGTCAGCAAGGGCCTTAACCGAATACTCATCTACAATGAACCATAAACATCTCACCGCGGGCCTGCTCATGATGGCCATGCTGATGCTCGGGGCCGTCGGCCTCCGCGCCCAGACCGTCACGAGCCCCTACTCGATGTACGCCTACGGACTGCTGCGCGACAACTCGTCGTCGGCCCAGCGCCAGATGGGCGGCACGGGCTACGCCATGCACTCGGGCAGGCAGATCAATGCCATGAACCCCGCCGCGTATGCCGCCATCGACTCCATGACCTTCCTCTTCGACATCGGCGTCGACCTCTCGCACCACTGGCGCAACGAGGACAGCGGCACCAACCACGACTGGGGCGGAGGCATCGACTACGTCACACTCCAAGCCCCGCTCAGCCACACCGTCGGATTCAGCGCGGGACTCCTCCCCTACTCCTCGGTCGGCTACTCGTTCGGCTCCAAGATCGACAACGGCGCGACATCGCACAACGGCTCGGGCGGACTCAACCAGGCCTACCTCGGCCTCGGGTGGCGCCCCTTCAAGCCGTTCTCCGTGGGCTTCAACATCTCCTACCTCTTCGGCAACATCACCAACGACGTCTACGCCCAGTCCTCAGCCGGGCAGACCGCCATATTCGAGCAGGTCATGGAGGTGCGCGACTTCCACATGCGCTTCGGAGCCCAGTACACCCAGCGCATCGACCGCCGCAACTCGGTGACCGTCGGCGTGGCCTATGAGCCGGGCAAGAACCTCCTGGGCAAGACCTATGTGCTC
Organism: uncultured Muribaculaceae bacterium; assembly: GCA_947178235.1. Lineage (GTDB taxonomy): Bacteria > Bacteroidota > Bacteroidia > Bacteroidales > Muribaculaceae > Duncaniella. The sequence continues at coordinate 2,433 of CAMWXQ010000094.1, read as the reverse complement.
AAATTCCTCCAAAACTCGAACAAGGTCGACACCGTGGCCCCGGGCATCATCGACACGGCACACCGTTTCTCGCTCGCGTCGAGCTACGGCATCGGCGTGGCGTATGACCGCGGCGACCGCCTCCACGTCGAGGCCGACTTCACCTATCAGCCGTGGAGCGATGCCCGCTACAACCAGCCCGAGGGGCTCTCGGACACACGCCTCACCGACCGATGGAGGATCGGCGTCGGCGCGAGCTATATACCCGAGATCCGAGGCAACTACTTCAAGCGCATAACCTACCGCGCCGGAGCGTTCTACAACCGCGACTATGTGATGGTTGGCTCCAACCATGTGCGCGACTACGGCGTGTCGGTCGGCTTCGGATTCCCCGCCGTGTCGTCCAAGACGCTCGTGAACCTCGGCTTCGAGTATCACAACCGACAGGCAACCCCCAACCCCCTGCTCAAAGAACAATACTTCAACATCACCCTCGGCGTCAACTTCAACGCCGTATGGTTCTTCCGCAGCCGCCTGCTCTGATGTCCCCCCTCAGCATCCTCCCCCGCACGGCCCTCGTGCTGCTCGCCGCCTCGGCCATCGCCGTGGCGGGGTGCAACTCATCGGACCCCGTGGCCACAGGCGAGGATGCCGGCTCGAATCCCCCGACGATGGTCACCCGCGACGTCGAGACACTCATCTCCGACTCGGGCGTGGTCCGCTACCGCATCATCACCCCCGTGTGGTATGTCTACGACGAGATCCCCGAGCCCGTGTGGCGATTCCCCGAAGGGCTCGAACTCGAAAAATTCAACGACATCTTCCAGAAGGACGCCGAGGTGCGCGCCGACTCGGCCACGTACTTCAAGAACCGTCAGCTCTGGCGCCTCGACGGAGGGGTCTCCATATCGAACACCGCGGGCGAGAAGTTCCTCACCGAGCAGCTCTACTGGGACCAGTCGCGGCACAAGCTCTACTCAGACTCGTTCATCCACATCGAGCGTGCCGACAAGGTCCTCGAAGGCTACGGCTTCGACTCGAACGAGCAGCTGACCGCCTACACCATCCGACGCGTCTCGGGCATCTTCCCCGCCTCCGAGTTCCGCAAATAATCAAAACTTTTGCTTGCAAAAGTTTTGAGTTTAAAGTTTAGGGCGCTTCGCGCCTGGGGTTTAAAGTTTAGAGATTCACTCAAACGATAAACAGAACAACGACCCCAAGGCCAACTAAACTTTAAACCTAAGGCGCAAGGCGCCATAAACCCTAAACTTTAAGGCCACAGGCCTTAAACCAAAGGCCGAAAGGCCAACTAAACTTTAAACCAAAGGCGCAAAGCGCCATAAACCCTAAACTTTAAGGCCGCAGGCCTTAAACCCACAGCAATGTCAACATTCTGGCTGATACTCACACTCGTGACCCTCGTCCTCTCGGCCCTCTTCTCCGGGGTCGAGATCGCCTTCATCACCGCCGACCGCGTACGCGTCGGGCTCGACGGCAGCCGCGGAGGCCTCATCAACCGCATCGTATCGCTGTACTACGCCCACCAGGAATTCTTCATCTCCACCATCCTCGTCGGCAACAACATCATGCTCGTCGTCTACGGCATGGGCGCCGCCACATTCCTCGAGCCGTGGATCTCCACCCACGTCTCGCACAACCAGGCCGTCATACTCATCCTCCAGACCCTCATCTCGACACTGGTGATCCTCTTCACGGGCGAGTTCATACCCAAGTCGATATTCCGCGTCAATCCCAACGCCTCGCTCAAGGTCTTCGCCCTCCCGATCTACTTCTTCTACATCATCCTCTGGCCCGTGGCCGCCTTCACATCCTGGCTCTCGCGAATGCTGATGCGCCTGGCCGGGATCCACGCCGAGGACACACGCCTCGGCGTCCTCTCCATCGCCGAGCTCAACGACTATCTCGACTCCAAGATCGACGACCTCGAGAATCCCGCCGAGGTCGAGGTCGAGAACGAGGTCAAGATCTTCCACAACGCCCTCGACTTCTCATCGACACAGCTCCGCGACTGCATGGTGCCGCGCAACGAACTCGTGGCCATCGACATCGACGACACCTCGCGCGAGGAGCTCTCGGCACTCTTCACCTCGTCGGGACGCAGCAAGATCCTCGTCTACCAGGGGGACATCGACCACGTCGTCGGATATGTCCACGTCTCCGAGCTCTTCGACCCCGCGAGCGACTGGCGCGAACAGGTCAAGGAGGTCCTCTACGCCCCCGAGACCCTGCTGGCCAACACGATGATGCGCCGCCTCCTCTCGCAGAAACGCTCGATGGCCGTCGTCGTCGACGAGTTCGGCGGGACCGCCGGGCTCGTGACCCTCGAAGACCTCGTCGAGGAGATCTTCGGCGAAATACAGGACGAGCACTACAAGAACGCTCCCACCGCCAAGGAGCTTGCTCCTTGCGTCTACGAATTCTCTGGACGCGTCG
>CAMWXQ010000093.1 GCA_947178235.1 uncultured Muribaculaceae bacterium | reverse complement strand
GTCCAAACTCCTTCATCAGCCACGTCTTGCCCACTTGCCGTGCCCCAAGCATCAACAATGGCTTGCGTGAGTGCGAGGATTTCCAATCCAACAGGTCTCGGTATAATTTACGTTCCATAAATACAGAATTTTTCCGCAAATATACGCAAAAATGATGATTGAATCAACCAAAAACCACGCAAATATGATGGAATAAAGTGTAAAACTCTACGCAAATTCGATGATTAAACCCCAGCCATTGACTTCTACCCATTGTTGCTTTTTTGCCATCGTGGGTGCGGCCGGTCGCGCCGTATCGGGGCGTTCATCTTTTTTAACAGAGGGTCGGTGGGCTTATTTGGTGTTTTTCGGTATCTTTGTGGGTTAATGCTCGTTTTTTCCTATGCCTCACGATTTTCTCCCTTCGTTCCGTCCCGATTCGCTCCGCCAGGGTGGCGGGGGTGCGTCGCGTCCACAGGCGGACGCGGGCGAGTTCTGGTTCCGCTTCACGGCGGGGGCCGAGGGGACGGCGCCGCGGCTGCTGACGGTCGATGCCGCTGGCCGCGTGGTCGATCCCGATCCGCGCTACTGCCGTGGCGAGGCCGCTTCGATCCTGCGCACCATCCGCGCCATCGAGGACGAGGACCGGTTCAATATCTCGTGGGGGCTCTCCGAGGAGAAGGGCATTGACCTCAAGGCACACCCCTACCTCCTCTATCAGCTCGTGCGCTGCCCGAATCTCCAAGACCCTTCTGGCCGCCCGCTGACCGTCTCCGAGCGTCCCGCCACGCTCGTGCTCTCCATCACCCGCCCCGCCGAGGACGCCGAAGACCGCCGCCTCGTGCCCGCGTGGATGCTGCGCCTCCCCTCGACCGACGATGGGGAGAGCGTCATGACGGCCGACTTCTTCGCCGTCTCCGACTCGTGGGTCATCTGCGGGGACACGCTCTACCCCACGGCGGGGAGCATCGGGCGGGGATTCGCCGACCTCACCTTCTTCGCCTCACCCTTCACCGCGGATATGCTCGAACAGTACCTCTCCGTCGTGTACAGCTATGTCGAGAACTTCGCGCTCGACTACGGCGCATACAGCGTCGAGATGAGCCCCGAGGAGGTGGCCCCGCGCCCGACGCTCGTATTCGAGAAGGTCGACCCCGACATGGCCCTGCACCTGAGGGTCACCAGTTCGGTGCGCGGCGTGGATGCCGACTTCATGCAGCGTTTCGAGCTGACGCGTGTGGCCTCCATCGTGTCCGAGAGCCGCATCGTGGTCCATCCACTGCTCCCCGCCGACACCGAGGCATCGCTCCGCTCGGTCGAGGCGCTGATCCGGCGTGCCGCCCCGTCGCGCAAGGAGGCCAACGAGGTCTATCTCGACGGAGACACCTTCATCATCCCCCAGGGTGTCGCGGGCCCCTTCCTGCTCAAAGCCCTCCCGACGCTCATCTCGGACTTCACCCTCCTGGGCACCGACCGCCTGCGCGAGTACAAGGTCTCCCCCGTGCGCCCGCGCCTGTCGATGAAGTTCACCTCGGGCATCGACTTTCTCGAAGGCGAGGCCACCGTCGAGGTCGGGGACGAGAAGATCTCCCTCGGCGACCTCTTCGAGCAGTACAGGCGCGACCGCTATCTGACGCTGCGCGACGGCTCGCGCGCCGTGCTCGACGAGAGCTACATGCGGCGGCTCGAACGCATCTTCGGCGACCGCCGCGACGCGGGACGCAGGATGCGCATATCCTTCCTCGACATCCCCGACATCGAGGACCTGCTGAACGAGCGCATCGACTCGGAGGTCTTCCGCCACGAGCGCGAGGTCTACGAGGGATTCAACCGCCTGGCCGACGCCCGCCTCGAAGTCCCCGGGCTGCGCGCCGAGCTGCGACCCTACCAGACCGAGGGGGTCAAGTGGATACGGTACCTCTACGACAACGGACTCGGCGGATGCCTGGCCGACGACATGGGCCTCGGCAAGACCATACAGACCATCGCCATGCTCTGCACCATCTATCCGCAGACCCCCGAACCGACGCTGATCGTGATGCCGAGGAGCCTCCTGTTCAACTGGCAGAACGAGCTGACGAGGTTCAGCCCGCAGCTCTCCACATATATCTACTATCAGGCGGACCGCGACATCGACGAGGCGTGCCGCCACGACATCATACTCACCACCTACGCGATGGTGCGCAACGACATCGAGAAGTTCGCCGACCGCGAGTTCCACTATGTCATCCTCGACGAGAGCCAGAACATCAAGAACATCGAGGCCCAGGTGACCCGTGCCGTCTACATGCTGAGGGCGCGTCACCGCCTGGCCCTCAGCGGCACACCGATCGAGAACAACCTCTCGGAGCTGTACTCCCTCTTCCGCTTCCTCAACCCCGGGATGCTCGGGGACATGGACGAGTTCAACCGCCGCTATGCGGGCCCGATCATGAAGGACGACGACCGCGACGCCGTGGCATCGCTGAGGCGCAGGATATTCCCCTTCATGCTCCGACGCCTCAAAAAGGATGTGCTCACCGAGCTCCCAGACCGCATCGAGCAGACGCTCTACGTCGAGATGAACCGTCCCCAGGCGGAGTTCTACGAGCAGCGGCGCAAGTTCTACTACGAGAAGATCAACGAGAGCATCGCCACCGAGGGCATCAAGAAGTCACAGTTCGTGATGTTCCAGGCACTGACCGAGCTGAGGCGCATCGCCTCGGTGCCCGAGAGCCTCTCGGACGGCCATATCCGCTCGCCCAAGCTCGAAGACCTCGTCGAGAGGGTATCGGACGCAGTCGCCAACGGCCACAAGTGCGTCGTGTTCTTCAACTACATCGCCGGTCTCGAACTGACGGGCGAACGCCTCGCGGCCCTCGGCATAGACTATGAGGTGATGACCGGAGCGACCACCAACCGCCGCCGCGTCGTCGAGCGGTTCACCGACGACCCGCGCTGCAAGGTCTTCCTCATGACCCTCAAAACCGGCGGCGTCGGCCTCAACCTCACCGTGGCCGACACGGTCTTTATCTTCGAGCCGTGGTGGAACAAGGCCGCCGAGGAACAGGCCATCAACCGACTGCACCGCATCGGACAGCACGCCAAGGTCCTCTCATGCTCGCTCATCACCCGCGACACCATCGAGGAGAAGATTCGCCTACTCCAAGAGCGCAAGGCGCGCCTCTTCGACGACCTCATCGCCTCGGACACCGCCTCGACCAAGCAGCTGTCGGCCGAGGACATCAACTTCATCCTCGGCAAATAATCCCTCCCGCCCATGAAAACCGACGCCAACACGAAGACCGTACTGCTCGAAACCTGCCACGACTCGGCCCTGCTCGCCCGATGGGAGCGTGAGCTCGATGCCGCATACACCAGGCGGGACCTCACGGCCATACTCACGTCGGTCCTCGGGGCCTTCGCGGGGTACACCTTCCGCCTCTCGGGCGAGCCGTGGGCCCTGCGCATCGAGACTGCCCTCTACCCGACCGCCAAGAAGGGTGAGATGGTGGCGATGGTGGCGCGGATATTCGCCTCGCCCGCCAACCGCGACCTGCTCATGCACACCCTCGACGAGACCCAGAAGATGATCTGGCAGGCCATCTACACCCAGGTCTATCTCCCCCTGGCTGACGCCGAGAAGATGGCGGGCAGGACGCTCATCGAGCGGCGCAAGCTATACTACTCCCCCTACGCGCCCAAGACCGAGACCCCCGAGGAGCTCAACTGGATCAAGGCGATGGCCCTCGACTGGCGCTCGAACACCATACTGGTCATCCCCGAGTTCTTCCGCCAGGCTTTCGGCGGTCTCTTCGCCCCCGAGCTCCCCGAACGTCACCCGGGTGAGGAGGATGTGAAAGTCTACAATGCCGAGTTCGCGGCCCTGTCGGTGATGCCCGTGCTGCACACCTTATACCTCAGCGGCGCCCTCGACATGGGACGCTACCGCCTCCAGGCGACGGCGGTCAACAAGCTCGTGAAGCAGCTGAGCTACCCCGCGTTCGCCGCCGCCGAGAAGGACACGATGACCCAGCGGCTCTCCACATGGATGATAGCCAACATCTATGCCCTCTATGCCGAGGAGGCCAACCTGCGCAAGGGTAAGCGCGACGTCCGCGAGATGGAGATGCGCAAGATGCTCTCGACCGTCTCGGCGCACCCGTACAGGATATTCCCCATCGTGGCGGGATTCCTCGACAAGGCGACCCAGGCCGTGATGGGCGACAGCTCGTACTGGAGCATCTATGCGGTCGTCACGGACTTCATCACCTCGCGCCCTGCGGGCGAGTGGATCGACGCCGACGCGCTTCTGGGACAGGTGTACAGGATGCCCGACCTCAACACCTCGTTCAAGGTGATGTCCAACAAGGCTTTCGCGGAGAGCTGTGTCTCCAATCTCCGCAATTCGGGCACCATACGGTACTCGAACGTCGGCCGCTATCTGACCCTCCCCTGCGTGCTGGGTACCGTGGCGCTGTTCGCCTCGATGGGGCTCGTCGAGGTCGAATACACCGTGGCCGCCGAGCTCGACCCCTCCCCCCTGTGGGGCCTGCGCCGTCTGAGGCTCACGCCGCTCGGGGCGTATGCCTTCAAGCTAACCAAGGAGTATAAGGCGCCCGAGATCGAGGAGCGTGTCTACTTCGTGCCCGACACGGAGAGGCTGATACTCCGCGCCATCGGCGAGAACAACCCCTATGAGGGGATGATCTCGGAGTATTTGAGACCGGTGGGTGGGCGGCGGTTCGCGGCCTCCCCCCTGCTGATGCTCGCCCGGTGCCACAGCCCCCATGACCTCGACACCCGCATCGAGGAGTTCAAGGCCCTCGTGGGCAAGAAGCTCCCCCGCGTCTGGGAGGATTTCCTCGAAGGACTGCGGGCGAACTGCGGCAAGGTTCACCCCACCCGCGAGACATACATCACCCTGCGGGTCGACCCCGAGGACCGCGACCTGCAAAGGCTCGTCACCACCGACCCCGAGATAAAGAAACTCTGTCTGAAAGCCGAGAACTATACACTGCTCGTCGAGGCGGACAGGCTGGAGGCTTTCAGACTGCTGCTCGCCGACCACGGCTATCTCATGTGACCCCAACATTTCGGCGCCCCGCGTTGTTCTCTATTCAGTAACCCGTAATCTCTCACGACCTCTATCCGACACGACATATGGCACTGCTCATCATCACAATCATCCTCATAGTGGCCGCCGCGGCCATGACGTTCTACTCGCTGCTCTACGGCACGGCCCTCGCCTTCCTGGCGCTCTGCACGGCGGGCCTCATGCCGGGCGTGACCCTGTCGCTCTCCACATATATATTCTGGGGCATCGCCATGGTGGTCACCGTGGCCCTCTGTTGTGTGCTGCCGCGCTCAGTGGCCGGCTCGCGCAAGGGTGTGCCCTACATCGCGGGTGCCGCCCTGGCGGGAGGATTCGCAGGGTTGGCCCTCGGTTCGGGAGCCGCCATCATCATCGGCACCGTCGCGGGCGCCGCGCTCGGCGGCATCGCCTATGGGCGCACACCACAGGGACGCACACTCGGCTTCCCCTCGGCCAAGTTCTTCAACTATCTGTG
>CAMWXQ010000092.1 GCA_947178235.1 uncultured Muribaculaceae bacterium | reverse complement strand
TATTTTAGGGGTGTACAAATTAGGTAAATTTGATTTTGTTAAAATGTACTTTTCGTTTTTGGGATTATACAGGAATCTTCCTGAAGCCGATGTCGCAGTACATTCGGGAGATTTTACCATGAATGGGAGTGAAGAGGAGGCTATTGACTTTATGAATTGGTTTTGCAATCTTCCTTACAACCATAAGATTTTTATCTGCGGCAATCACGATGACTGTCTTTATGGGGCAAATATTGAGGGATTAGATTCTAATGTGCATTATCTCTGTAACTCCGGAGTAGAAATAGACGGCGTAACCTTCTATGGAGTACCGATGTTTATGAGAGATTGTATCAGTGAAAAACAGTTATTTAATTATCGCCAGATACCATCCAATACAAACGTTCTCATTACCCATACACCACCTTTCGGAATATTGGATTATGATGATAGCAATAACTACGGTTCAGAAGAGTTATTAAGCATTGTATCAGCAAAAAATCCTCGCTTACATCTTTTCGGGCATATACATAGACAACACGGAATATTAAAGAGAGCGCAAACGATTTTCTCTAATGGAGCCGTATTGAGTGCTCACTATTCAATCCTCCATGCACCCAACGTATTAAACTTACCCTTAACTAAGAAATAAAAATCCTTACCATGTAATTGTTATAACCACCGATGAGTACTAATCTAACTCGGCGACACCCCAATTTAATAAGATAAAGGGCAACGCTTCTCTCAACGAAGCCTTGCCCATTACTTATTCCCTACTTCTTTGGCTCTGCACTTTCTATCCGCTCTACGAGAGCTGCGATGGCTGATGGGAGGGGTGGAAGGTATTCGGGAAGTTTGAAATCAATCTTTGATTTGCTATCCTTTTTAAGTTCTTTATATTCCCCGACAGTGTGATACGTGAATTCTACGGGATAAACCTCAGCATAAGTACGCGCAATTATTGGCTCCTTTGTCCTTGCCAGATATTTATATACCTTCCCGCGTGCAATCATCTCAGAAGCACAACTCCCATAAATTAGATCCTCAACGCAATATTTCCCGGATTCGTTCACCCTGTACGAGAGTTGTGCGGTCTGCTCCTTGAAATCCATAGTGCACCCCATCGCTTTCATCAGGAAAGGTGAAGAAACATGATTCTTTTTATTCTTCAAGAAATCAGTGTAGTAAGTAAATATCTCTCCATTTTTTCGATATATCGTCTCCCTGCCAAACCGACCATTGACAGAAACTGTCTCCTCTCCATCTCTCATTGACTGAGGCTCCTCAACGACGATACAGGGCATCTCATCAACTAAGAATGACCCTAAAATAGCCAATTCCCAAAATACAAAATCATCTTCATTTTTCCCAAATCTTGCGACACTGTCGAGACCATTCTTATTAGTGAAGTTGGCATACAGCCGTACACCTTTCGGTCTTGAAAAGTATCTTTGCTTATAGCCCTTGACTTTGCCATCGGCATAAAAACTTTCGAGCATTTGGGTCATATACAACTTCAAAGTATCTGAACCGATAAAAAAGGTAGTAAACACGCGTGCATAGCTCAGAACTCGGGTTATAGGCCTGTCAGGACTCACTGATACCTCAGACAAAGGGTAGACAGCGGGGATGAGAGCAATGGTGTCGGTCGTTTCTGTCAATACCTGTGGTTCGTAACCGAGACTGTGGATCTCTATGGGAAAATCACTCCGCTTCAAGCCACGGATTCCTCCGTTAACATCTGTCAGGCCTACGATGACCCCCGAGCGGGACATGACCGATGCACCGACTATTGGACCCCGGTCACCGGCGTCCACAATCACTATTCGCTCGGCTGCCGAAGCCGTACAGAGGCCTATGAGCATTAAAGCTATAAGAAAAAGATGTTTCATGCTGCAAAGTTACAATACAATCTTCAAAAGTACAAGAAAACGATAATCAAAATCCAATCTGTCTGCGAATGCATTTGTATAATCTCCCGACCACATGACTTGACGAGAAATAGATTCTTTCACAAAGGAATAATGTAGCCGATTACTTAACCTCCTTCTCCATCCTTTCTACTAGTGTCAGGACGGCTGGTGGGAGGGGTTGGAGGTTGTCGGGCTCCTTGAATTCTATCGGGCTCGGATTCTTTATCATCTCCTTATATTCATCAATGGTATGGTACGAGACCTCAACGGGGTAGAATTCCGCATAGTAATTCATATCCAATGGCTCCTTTGTATTCATCATTTTCTTGAACCATTTGCCACGTGCAAGCATGTTGAAGTTTAGCTTTCCGAAAACGAGATCACCGGGGTCATACTTACCTACATTATTTGCTTGAAAGGCGTGCTGTATGTCCATTTCTTTAAAATCAATCGTAAATCCCAACATTTTCGCAATAATGGGTGAATACATATGATTCTTTTTAGAACTCAACGGATCTTTTATTCTTATATACAGGGAGCCTAATTTTCTGTGCAAGAACTCAGCCCCACTCTTGTCCTTTGTTGTGAATTTTATTGCTCCATTTTTGATTGCCTGCGGTTCCCTGACTTCTGCCTCGGGGAAGATCTGCGCATCCATAATTTTGAGAAATGGCAAATAGGACACATTGCGAATAATCACACTGTCAGTACCATCCGTACCTGCAAATCTTATAATTCCATGACTTCCCCGACTTTTACGGACTGACGGTATTGCTCTCGATGAATCATAACCTTTCAGCTCGCGATCGGCTATGTAGCATTCAGTCATGTTGACTCCATACATCTGCTCAGTACCCACATTGGCGGAGACTGTGGAGTACTCCCTTGTATAGCATACAACACGACAGATCGGTCTGTCTCCGGGTGTTACCGATACCTCGGAAAGAGGATAGACAGCGACGTGCAATGCGAGGGTGTCTACTTCCTCGGGCACAGACATAGGCTCGTAGCCGAGACTGCGGATTTCGAGGGGGAAATCGCTTGGCTTCAAACCCTTGATTCGGCCATCCGCGTCTGTAATACCCAATATAAGCCCCGAACGGGACACCACCGTTGCACCGACGACAGGCTCATTGTCCACATCGTCCACAATCACTATTCGCCCTGCTGCCGAAGCCGTACAGAGCCCTATGAGCATTAAAGCTATAAGAAAAAGATGTTTCATGCTGCAAAGTTACAATACAATCTTCAAAAGTACAAGAAAACGATAATCAAAATCCAATCTGTCTGCGAATGCATTTGCGAGTTCCAAATAAATTTTGTAGTTTTGCACTGATATACTAAACCGGAACAAACTTTCCATCCTGTCACTCAACAGATATGCGCATTGGCATCGTGACGCTCCCCCTGTGGGGCAATTACGGCGGAATACTCCAAAATTACGCGCTCCAAGAGGTTCTGAGGAGTTTGGGACACGAACCCATAACCCTTGACTTCCAATGGGGCCGTTCCGGTTTGCCATACCTGCTAAGCGCAGCAAAGAGGATTGTGACTAAAATTCTGGGTAAAACTCATGAAAGTTGGCACATACCATACGCACCCACACGCACTGTTCATGAGGTCATCGGATTTGTTGATCGGTACATCTCCCATACGAGAACCTTCTGGAACTCTTATCCCCATCGTATAGTCAAGGAGTATGGCCTCGAAGCCCTCATAGTCGGGAGCGACCAAGTATGGCGTCCGACATACACCCCCTGCATCGAAGATATGTTCTTCAAGTTTGCGGGAGATGATGTACGAATCAAGCTCTCGTACGCCGCTTCGTTCGGAACATCCGAATGGGACTTCACCGAGACACAGAGGGCGGAGTGCAGCAGACTACTCGCTCGGTTCAAGGATGTCTCTGTCCGAGAGGTCTCAGGTCTCCCGCTCGCCGAGAAACTGGGTCGCAAGGCCACACTTGTACAGGATCCAACCCTGCTCCTCGGTCGCGAAGGGTTCGAAAAACTCTTGAATCCGACCTCACAGACGAAAAAGCAAGAGAGATACATCGCAACCTACATCCTCGATCCCACTCCGGCGATAGAAGGTAAAGTCGAATTCCTCACGCCGAGCGGAGCCAAATTGAAACAGATCACCGAGGATATGCCGGGGGTCGGTCCAAAGGAGTGGATAGAGATTATCCGTGATGCACGGTTCATTATCACGAACTCATTTCACTGTACAATTTTCTGCCTCCTGTTTCATATTCCATTCATCGCGATGGTCAACGAGCGCCGTGGCGGTAGCGCGAGAATCGAATCACTGCTGACACCTCTCGGCCTCGAAGACAGGCTGATCCGTCAATCCGACTTCTCCACACTCACCGAGCTTCCCAAAAGCGAACTAATAGACTGGACCAAAGTCGATACCATTCTTGCCGAAGAGCGCAGAAAGTCGATGGATTTCTTGAAACGAAATCTCCCTACCCCATGACCCGACGAGAGTTCGAGCGTTGGTTTCGGCTGCTTTATCTGCCGCTCGGTATGTATGCGCTGAGGCTTACTGAGGAGACTGATTCGGCCGAGGATGTCGTGCAGGAGGCGTTCATCAGTGCCTGGCAGGAAATATGCGACGGGACGGAGATCGGAAACTTCAAGGCTTATATGTACCGCAGTGTCCGCAACGGATGCCTCACACTCTTGCGCAGCCGCCGTCAGATGGTCGGTGTCGAGGAGATTCCCGAGGCGGGGGAGGAGGAGATAGATACCTCGGAGCGCGATGCACGCGTATGGCGAGCCATCGGCGACCTACCGGAGCGGTGCAGGGAGGTATTCCTGCTGAGCGAACGCGACGGCCTCTCCAATGATGAGATTGCCGAAGAGCTCGGTATCTCCGTCAAGACTGTCAAGAATCAGATGACCAAAGCCTTCGACCGACTGCGGGATGCACTCTCCGATGGTGGGCGTCCATTCTTCCTCCCATTTCTTTAACATATTTTAAGCATCCCGCATAGGACTTTTTGCGAGGCAGTGCATCATAGGGGCAAAAACCATAAAAATCATCACCCCAATGAAACGCATCCTGCTCATCGTGCTTGCCCTCATCGCTTGCCTCCTTGTCTCGGCCCGTCAGCCCGAGCGGGGATACCGAGGCTTTGTAGACTGGAACAATTCCTTCAACCACTATTACAACAACGGTTGGATTCCGACCCCCAAGAAGGAGCTATCCTACTACTCGGGTATCTCAACCTCACACGGCTATCAGATCAACCCCATGTGGTTCGTGGGCGCTGGTCTCTCCATCGAGCACAGCCGCCAAGAGGGTCGCTACATCCTCCCCGTATTCCTCGAAGGCCGCGCTGACTTCAAGTGGGGCATATTCACCCCGTTCGCCGACCTCAAAGCGGGCTATCACCTCACGGACAACGGAGGCCCATACATCTCCCCCTCTATCGGCTATCGCTTCAACTGGGGCCGCAAGGTAGGCATCAATCTCGCCATCGGGTACGCCTTCAAGTTCTATTCGATAGATTGCATCCGCTACGAACCGATCCCAGGCTCGATAAACCCTATCCGCGTAGTCGACAAAGAGCATGACCTCGACTACCCGTTCTGTCTCCGCCTCGGCATAGACTTCTGACCACACCGATGAAACACGAAGAGAATATCCGATTCGTCGCGCGTCACTAT
>CAMWXQ010000091.1 GCA_947178235.1 uncultured Muribaculaceae bacterium | reverse complement strand
CGTCAAGGCCGTACACCTCCACGATCTAGAAGATGACGTAATAGCGCAGATTATACTCGGCAATACGTATCACCTCTATCTCCGCCCCGGCATGGAGATAATCGAGAAGGCGGGAGGCCTGCACAAATTCAACGGCTGGAAACGCCCCATTCTCACCGACAGCGGCGGATTCCAGGTCTTCTCCCTCGCATCCAACCGCAAGCTCAACGAAGAGGGCGCTACGTTCCGCAGCCACATCGACGGCTCGAAGCACATCTTCACGCCCGAGCGTGTCGTCGACATCCAGCGTGTCCTCGGCTCGGACATAATGATGGCCCTCGACGAGTGTCCTCCCGGAACCGCTGACTTCCAGTATGCAAAGAAGTCCTTGCAGCTCACCAAACGGTGGCTCGAACGAGGCTGGAAGCACTTCCGCGAGACCGAACCCCTCTACGGCCACTCGCAGACCTTCTTCCCCATCGTTCAGGGCGTCGTCTATCCCGAACTGCGCCGCGAGGCTGCCAAGCATGTGGCCGACCTCGGCGCCGAGGGCAATGCCATCGGCGGCCTCGCCGTCGGCGAACCCACCGAGAAGATGTACGAGATGATCGAGGTCGTCAACGAGATTCTCCCCAAGGACCGTCCCCGCTACCTCATGGGGGTCGGCACCCCCGCCAATATCCTCGAAGCCATCGACCGTGGCGTCGACATGATGGACTGCGTGATGCCCACACGCAATGGCCGCAACGGTATGCTCTTCACCCGCCACGGCATCATGAATATGCGCAACCGCAAGTGGGCCGACGACTTCTCGCCCATTCAGGAGGATGGCCCGAGCTACGTCGACCGCGCATACTCGCGCGCCTACCTTCGCCACCTCTTCATCGCCGACGAGATACTGGCCTTGCAGATAGCCTCCATCCACAACCTCGCCTTCTATCTTTGGCTCACGCGTGAAGCTCGCCGCCATATCGAGGCCGGTGACTTCAAGGCGTGGAAAGAGCAGATGGTCATCGACGTCACCCGCCGCCTATAACCCCACCGAACAACTCCCTGTCCGTCCCCCCGAAAGGTGAAGATACTCGACTGGTACATAATCCGCAAGTTCCTTGGCACATACGTCTTTGCCATCGCGCTCATCCTGGCCATCACGGTGATGTTCGACATCAACGAGAAGCTCGACGCGTTCCTCAAAGCTCCCCTCCGAGCCACCGTCTTCGACTACTTCCTCAACTTCCTGCCGTACTTCGCCAACCAGTTCAGCCCCCTCTTCACCTTCATTGCCGTAATCTTCTTCACTTCCAAGCTCGCCGACAACAGTGAAATCATAGCCATGCTATCCACGGGCATGAGCTACAACCGCCTCCTGCGCCCATATATGATTTCGGCTGCCGTCATCGCCGCCGCCACTTATATATTGTCCGCCTACATCATCCCTCCCGCCAACATCAAGCGCATAGACTATACCAACACCTATGTTAAGAACAAGCGTATAGACTACGGGACCAATATCCAGTTGCAGGTGGCTAAGGACGAGATAGCCTACATGTCGCGCTACGACAACCTCCAAAAGACAGGCTACAAATTCTCGCTCGAAAAATTTGACGGCAAGCGACTTGTCTCCCGTCTCACCTCCCAGTCGATACGTTGGGACACCCTGCACAACTGGACCGTCCGCGACTACATGATACGCGACTTCGACGGCCACCGCGAGAAGATCCGCCGCGGTCTCCGCCTCGACACCATCATCCCCTTCGAGCCCCGCGACTTCCTCATCTCCAAGAATGACCACGAGACCATGACCTCGCCCGAGTTGCGCGAATACATCGAGAGACAGAAGGAGCGCGGCGTGGCCAATATCAAGAGCTTCGAGATCGAGAACTACCGCCGCTACGCCATGACGGCTGCCGCCTTCATCCTCACCGTCATCGGCATGGCCCTCTCATCGCGCAAGGTCAAGGGTGGCATGGGCGTCAACATCGGCATCGGCCTCGTGTTGAGTTTCAGCTACATCCTCTTCATGACCGTCACCTCGACCTTCGCCATCTCCGGCGCCACAAGCCCGATGGTAGCCATGTGGATACCCAACATCCTCTACGCCATCATCGCCATCATCCTCTACAACCGCGTCTCCCACCGCTGACAACATATGCATCTCATCAATGACAATATACAGAAGCTATTTGCCTTATGCCGCAAGTATAAGGTGCGTAAGCTCTATGCCTTCGGGTCAATACTGACCCCGCGCTTCAATGATGACAGTGATGTCGATATTCTCGTAGACTTCAACTCGGAGGTTGGCCATGACGACTATGCCGACAACTACTTTGACTTTTATTATGCTCTCAAAGCCTTGTTTGGCCGGGATGTGGATTTGGTTGACGAGTCTGCGGTAAAGAATCCCTATTTCAAGGAAGAACTCGAAGAGACCAAACACCTCATTTATGGATAGGAAGCAACGGAAATACCTGTCTGATATACTGTCGGCGATTCTCGAAATAGAATCGTTCCTTGAAAACCGCCCCAGGCTATATGCTACATTCTGCAACGACACCTTACTCAGACGAGGCATAGAGAGGAACATAGAGATTATGGGCGAGGCGATGAACCAAGTCCTCAAAATCAATCCTCATGTAGAGATCACGGCAGCTCGGAAAGTAGTTGATACGAGAAACTTTGTGATACACGCCTACGACTCGCTCAAACCCGATATTATATGGGGAATTGTCATCAATCATCTTCCTTTGCTCAAACAGGAGGTGTCGGGATTGCTTGAAAGCGAGTAGCCCCCTAACATTTGTTAAAATGGGGGTGAATGTGGCGGAAAATGCCTATCTTTGCAGATTGAAACTCATAAGATATGGAAAAGAACGCCAAGATATATGTTGCGGGTCACCGCGGTATGGTCGGCTCGGCCATCGTGCGCGAACTGCGACGCCAGGGGTACGAGAACATCATCACCCGCACCCATAAAGAACTTGACCTCACCAACCAGCAGGCCGTAAATGACTTTTTTGCGGCCGAAAAACCCGAATATGTATTCCTCGCCGCGGCCAAGGTAGGCGGAATCGAGGCAAACCAAAGCGCACTTGCCGACTTCATGTACGAGAACATGATGCTCGAAATGAACGTCATCCACGCAGCGTGGCAGAATGGCTGCCGTAAGCTCGAATTCCTCGGCTCCTCCTGTATCTATCCCCGCATGGCCCCTCAGCCGATGCCCGAGAGCTGTCTGCTCACATCCTCGCTCGAACAGACCAACGAGGCATATGCCCTCGCTAAGATTTCGGGCCTCAAATACTGCGAGTACCTCAACCGTCAGTACGGCACAGACTACATCTCGGTCATGCCCACCAATCTCTACGGCCCCAATGACAATTATCATCCCGAGCACTCACATGTACTCCCCGCACTCATCCGCCGCTTCCACGAAGCCAAGGAGCAGGGGCTGACCGAGGTGACCTGCTGGGGTGACGGAAGCCCCCTGCGCGAGTTCCTCTATGTCGACGACCTCGCCAATCTGTGCGTTTTCCTCATGAACAATTATTCGGGCAACGAGACCGTCAATGCCGGTACAGGCAAGGAACTCACGATCAAGGAACTCACTGAGCTCGTGGCCTCGATCGTAGGCTACAAGGGAAAGATTCTCTGGGACACCACTCGCCCCAATGGCACTCCTCGCAAGCTGCTCGACGTCTCCAAGGCCAAGGGTCTCGGCTGGACCTACCGCACCGAGCTCCCCGACGGCATCCGCCTCGCCTACGAGGACTTCCTCAACAACCCCATGAGGGCCGAGAGGTGAACCAAATCCGGAAAACCTTATGACCAAGACACAGAATAAGACAGATAATAAGCCCGAGAACAAGCGGACACACCGCGGCCTCATTGCCACACTCTGGATCATCTTCGGAGCCGTGGTTGTCGGTGTGTTCCTCTTCCTGTTCCTGGTCTACAACGGTGTAGTGGGATACATGCCCCCTGTCGAGGAGTTGAAAAACCCCACCGACCGCTTTGCATCCGTCCTCTACTCGGCTGACGGCAAGGAGATCGGCCGCTACTTCTCGGGCACAGGTAACCGCGTCTATGCCGACTTCGACGAAGTCTCCCCCTACGTCATCGACGCCCTCATATCCACCGAGGATGTCCGCTTCGAGGAGCACTCCGGCATCGATGCCCGAGGGCTCGCCCGCGTCCTCGTCAAGACCCTCATCATGGGCAATAAGAATGCCGGCGGCGGCTCGACGCTAACCCAGCAGCTCGCCAAACAGCTCTACTCGCCCACGTCGAGTGGCCTGCTGACCCGCGCCATGCAGAAGCCTATCGAGTGGATGATCGCCGTCAAGCTCGAAAGATACTACTCGAAGGAGGAAATCATCAAAATGTACCTCAACCAGTTTGATTTCCTCTACAACGCCGTTGGCATCAAGAGCGCAGCCCACATCTACTTCGGCAAGGAGCCGAAGGATCTGTCCATCGAGGAGGCAGCCACACTCGTGGGTATGGTGAAGAATCCCTCGTTCTACAACCCCGTGCGTCAGAACGAGCGCACACGTCAGCGCCGCAACGTAGTGTTCAGTCAGATGGTTAAGGCCGGGCGTCTCACCCAGGCCGAGGCCGACTCGCTCTCACAACTCCCCCTCACACTGAACTTCCACCGCGTCGACGCCAAGGATGGCATCGCCCCATACTTCCGCGAGGAACTGCGCAGGATGCTGCGCGCAAAGCGTCCCGAACGCTCCAACTACCGCGCGTGGGAGAGCCAGAAATTCATCGACGACTCGATTGCATGGGAGACCAACCCCCTCTTCGGGTGGATCGAGAAGAATCCCAAGCCCGACGGCTCGAAGTATGACATCTACACCGACGGACTGAAAATCTACACCACCATCGACTCGCGTATGCAGAAGTATGCCGAGGAGGCCGTGGCCGAGCACCTCGGCGGCAACTTGCAGAACGCATTCTTCCGCGAGAAGCGCGGGACCAAGAGCGCACCCTACACCACAGACCGTGCTGAGCTCTCTGAAATCCGCCTCAACCACCTCGTCCGCAATGCAATACGCAATACAGACCGCTACCGCATGATGGTCAAGGCGGGAGCATCGAGGGCCGAGATAGACAAGGCTTTCAACACCCCGCGCGAGATGAAAGTCTTCACCTACAACGGCTCGGTCGACACCGTCATGACACCGCGCGACTCAGTCCTGTACAACAAGCACTTCCTGCGCACAGGCTTCATGGCAATGAATCCTCTGAACGGCCACATCAAGGCTTATGTCGGAGGCCCCGATTTCTCCTACTTCCAGTACGACATGGTCTCCACAGGTCGCCGTCAGATAGGTTCGACGGTCAAGCCGTTCCTCTATACATATGCGATGGAGGAGGGCTTCACCCCCTGCGACCAGTTCTCCAACACTCAGCCCGTACTGACCGATGAGACTGGACGCACTTGGGCTCCCCGAAATGCCGGCTCCGCAAGGGTGGGGGAGATGGTAGACCTCCGCTGGGCGCTCACCAACTCCAACAACTGGATCTCGGCTCGGCTCATATCCCAGCTATCTCCATCGTCTCTCGTGAGGACCATGCACAACTTCGGCATCAACT
>CAMWXQ010000090.1 GCA_947178235.1 uncultured Muribaculaceae bacterium | reverse complement strand
ATACACAGAAAGATGTGATCTCTTAAATATAAGGTTTATATTTAGTTATTCCAATGGCAACTCCACACTTTGACACAAATCCATTATTCCCCCAAACTACAATTTTCGTTGGGAATGGTTTTGATTTAAGTTTAGGTCTTAGGTCAAGGTATACGGACTATTTTAATTGTTTTGACGAATATGGCATGAAGGTTTTTTGGCCCGTTCAGCATACCTGTTCAGAAGAAGATCAACTGTATAAAAGATTAAATGGAGAATTCCTATCGCATAGTGTCTCAAATAGACTGAATGAACAGTCAACATGGTTTGACCTAGAGGATGAATTGAAGAAACACGCTGAGCATCAATCTCCAATAGAAATTCAATATCGCATAGACTATAAGCAATCCGTTTCACGCGACCAAAAGTATTTTGAAGAAATAAGACGTGGACTAATGCTATATCTTATCCATGAGGTAAAAGAATGGGGGAAAATGCGATATATGCATGCCAGTAAATCAGCCGCTTATCAGCTAATGTACGAAGTATGCGTCCGTGCAAAAGCTGATCCCAATATTATAACATTCAACTATACCAACATCCAATCCTTATTGGAAAAGTGTGAAGGTAACATGAAAAAAATCCATATTAATCCCAACAAGATACAGCACGTTCACGGCTCTCTATTAGATGAACATATTATACTTGGTATAAATGAAGACAAAAACGTAAGAAAAGAATATGATTTTTTATTCAAAAGTTGGGACGTACATTATTGTTCTCATCAAGTTATAGATACTCTACGGAGTTCTCAAATTATCTTTTTCTTTGGTCTTTCTTTTGGATCCATTGACAGCGTATATTTTGTTGACTTCTTTAAGTCAATAATTAGGGGAACATACGATAAACAAAAGAAGCATATTGTCATATGTACATATAATGAAAACTCCCTACGAGAAATTTATCGACAGTTTTTCCAAATGGACATTTCTATAATGGAATTAAAGGCTCATTGCGATTTTAATATTCTTCTTACAAATCCCTCTGACAAAAGACATCCCGCAAAGTTTGAGAATGACAGAATTGCCATTTGGCTACATGAGTGGAATGATATTCAAATTGATATTCCGTAATTTATATAGTTTTCATGAGGAGTTACACCCTTACCCCTCTGATTTCAAAATCAGGACTAAATAGCACGTTCATTAAGGAACGTAATTATTGATTGCGTATAGCAAATTATGAAAACAAATAAAAAGTAGAATTCAGGTTAACTTTTTCAATTTCTGCATTTACATATCAACTTGCAATTTGTTGAGCTAAAAATTTAGCAATTGCAAATAATTCACAAATTGAATAAAGATTAGCGAGATAACCATTGTAATTTCAACGGTTTATCTCGCTTCGTCAGTGCCCAGAACAGGACTCGAACCTGCACGCCTCGCAGCACTCGCACCTGAAACGAGCGCGTCTACCATTCCGCCACCTGGGCAATTATTCAATGTATGTCTGCAATGGCCGTTTTTAGCGGCTTTGCAGGTGCAAAGGTAGGGATAATTTTTGAATCCGACAAATTTTTCAAGGCCTATTTTTCGGAGGGTCGGGCAAATATGAAGTTTTCGGTGCCGCACGGGGTGGGGTCGGTGACAATCACGATTTTGCCTGTGAGGCCGGCGAGCATGGCGGTGAGGTTGCGGACAGCTTCGGCGCGTGCGCGGGCAATGTCGCCGCGGGCGTAGAGTTTCTTGCAGAAGTTTTCCTTAACCTTGGCCTTGATGGCGTTCTCCTGGGAGGTGGTCAGTGTCGACGAGCCGAAGAGGGCGTCGTTCCATGTGTCGATCACGATGTAAGATTCCGGTTCGGTAGATTCGTAAATCTCCACGCGCTCGGGCGGCAGCGTTACGCGGAGTGTGTCGCCGCGCTCCTCGGGAATTACATTGTCGAGATCAAAGGTGATGGAGCCGTTGAGCGTCATGCGGGCTACAAGATGCTTCTTGCCAACGCGACCCTTGACAGGCACGTCCTCGTAGATGTCGAGTGTACACAGGCGGGCCATGGGGCTGAGGTCTAAGACCTTGGCCGAGTAGGTGCGTATGCGGGATGGCTCGGGTGCGGTCTTCCACATATACGCCGTCATGGCTATGATGGCGAGGATGCAGAGCACCACGGCAACCCTCAGTATGGTGATAAACTTAGCCATAGAGTGTCAGTCTTTGAATTCTACATTGACAGTATAGCCGTCGCCTCCGAGAATAGCGCCGAAGTAGGCGGATGCCTTAGCCCGGGCCTCGGCCACGAGCCTGTCGCGGAAGAAGGGCTTCTCCTCAACCTCCCTGCGGAGTGCGGTGTTCATCTTCTCCTTGATGGCGGCGCGTTCGCCGGCATCGATGGCCGAGCGAAGGCCTGTGACGCGGTAGTGCTCCTCGCGCATGGCGATGTCTCGCCCGAGGTACTCGGTCTGTACGGCGGGTAGAGTGAGGGTGATTGTGCGCTTGCGTTCGTCGACACTAACGTCCTCGGGGGTGAGCGCGGAGAGGTCGATGTAGGCACGCAGATATGTCGAGTAGGAGTATGCCGCCCTGCGGTTGCCGATCTTCAAGGCGTCCACGACGGCCATGGCCGCCTGTCGGACACCATCGGCTTCTTCGAGCTTCAAGTCATCAATGGTAGCCATCTTGGTGACGGCCATCTGTGCGAGCACGAGTTTGTCGACGCTGCGCACCTCCGCATAATAGTTGCGCTCCTCATCGTGCCCATTACAGGACACGAGGGCGAGAAGCAGCAGGGTGGCAAGCATGTGTATAAATCTGTGTGTCATAAGTCAGCAGCATAATTATGTTATAATAACGGCCCTAATGCGCTCTAAATTGCCCCGCCACAAAAGAGAGCCCCGCGACACCATCGTGAGGTGTCGCGGGGCTCAGTTATAGGTCTATCGGATCAACGGCTCAGAGAGCGCGGGAGATGTTGTAGCGGGCAAATTCGAGGTCGTTGGCGGCGGTGCGGCCATACTCGGGGTTGAGCTTGACGGCCTGGCGGAGGTTGGAGGTCACCATCTGCTCGTTGTTGGTGCGGGCGCCGAGGATAGCCATCAGGTAGTAGGTGGTGGCGTCGGGAGCATTGATGGCAGCGAGGGTGCTCTTGGCCTTGGCGTAGTCGCCGGAGAGACTCTGGGCGAGGGCGGCGTTGTTGCTCTTGTCATTGCCGAAAGCCTTCACGGCACCCTTCACGTCGCCGCTCTTCAAGTAGAGAACGCCGAGGGCGGGGCCGAGGTCTTCGAGACCGGCGGCAGC
This sequence comes from uncultured Muribaculaceae bacterium, assembly GCA_947178235.1. GTDB lineage: Bacteria > Bacteroidota > Bacteroidia > Bacteroidales > Muribaculaceae > Duncaniella. The sequence goes on along the minus strand of CAMWXQ010000090.1, from coordinate 2,315 downwards.
GCCGAAGGCGGTGTTGGCAGCGCTGAAATCATCGTTCACGAGTGCGACGAGGCCCTGGTTCATCTGGGTCTCGGGAGCGTTGGGGTTGATGCGGGCAGCCTTCTTGAAGCTTGCCATGGCGGCGTCATAGTCGCCCTGGCGATAGAGGACGTCGCCGAGGTTGTTGTATGCGCGGTAGTCGTTGGGATAGAGGCGGGTGACGGCGTTGTAGATGGCCTTCTTGCGGTTGAGGTCGTCGGTGAGGGTGGCGGTGTAGAGGAGTTCCTCGACGGTGAGGGTCGAGGGATCCTTGTCGAATGCCTCGTTGAGCTGAGCGTCGCTCTTGCCGATGACGTTCACGCTGGCGGTGATGCGCGAGTAGCGGAGCTGAGGGAGAATCTGGTCGGCGAGTTCGTCGAAGACGCTCGAGAGGTTGCGGATCTCACGCTCGCGCTCCTCGGGGTCCTTGTACATCGAGAGGACGCTGAGGATGATCTCCTTGTCCTGGATGTTGCTTGCTGCGACGAGCTTCTGGAAGCCTTCCCAGTCCTCGGCAGTGAACTGTGCGGTGAGTTCGCCGAATTCGGTCACCTTGTCCTTCTTGAGCTGGTCGGTCATGTAGCCCTTGGTGTTCTTCTCGCGGTTCTCGGCCAGGCGGGTGTTGAGGTCGAGGCCACCGTCGGGCGAGGCGTAGGAGGAGATGTTGATTTCCTCGATGACACGGGTGGTGTCGCCGGCGGCGGTGCGGATGTCGCGGTTGAGGCGGAGCATCTCGTCGGAGTCAAGCTCGCTCTTGCGGAGGTTGGCCTGGTTGATGAGGAAGGGGATATCGGCAGAGTACTTCTCGTTGATGATGCGCTGGAAGGCGTCGGCCGAAGCGGCGGGGTTGAGGGTGGCGGCGTCGGCCATGGCGGCGGTAGCGACGATGCCGTTGGCGACCTTCACGCGGGGGAGAACGTACTGCTTGTTGCCCTGCTGGACGTTGAAGTCCAGATAGAGTTCGGAGCGCTGCATGGCGGGCTCGTAGAGGTAGTTGACGGGGATGGTGACGACACCGCCGCGCTCATAGGATACGACGGTATTGTTGCCGCGCACTTTCTCGCCCTGGAATGTCACCGAGGGGGCCATCTGGCTCTGCGAGCCGTAGGCGAGCACGGGGGTGACGGTCACGACGGCGTTCTTCTTGAAGAACTTGGCGGGGACATTGCCGGTGACGACTGCGGGGACATGTGTACCGACTACTTCGAGGGGATTGGGATTGGTCGAGAAGTAGTCTGCGGCAAACTGGTTCATCTTCTTGTTGCAACCTGTGAGGAGCAACGCGCCGCCCATGAGGGCGACAGGGATAAGACGGTTCATGAGTGGTTTATATGGTTGATTGTTGAATATTCGGTGTCGGGCGTCAGAGCGCGAGGAGCTGCTCGATTTTCTCTTGGAGGGTCGCCTTTGGCTGTGCGCCGGCGAGACGGAGCGAGGAGATCTGCTCGCCATTCTTGAAGAAGAGGATTGTGGGTATCGACATGATTCGGTACTCGGTGGCGAGGTCGTTCTCCTCCTCGATGTTATACTTTCCGATGACAACCTTGCCCTCGTACTCCTTGGCAAGCTCTTCGACAATCGGAGACATACGTACGCAGGGGGCGCACCATGTGGCCCAGAAGTCGATGACCACGGGCTGGCCCGAGGCAATGATGTCGTGGACGTTCTGATCGGTGAATGTCATGATTATGTTCTCGTTTATTTGGTTTTACGTTGATTATTTTCTGTGGTTGTTCAAGCCTTCTCGACCGTAAAGGAGATGTCCTGTTGTTCGAGGGCTTCGATGAACTGGCGTGTGAGGGGGACACGTCGGGCCGAGCGTAGGCTGAGCGAGCGGTTGATGGCCGGGTCGAAGATTCGGAACGCCAATTCGCCCGTGCCCGCGTCGTTCTCATGCTGCTTCTCGGGCATGAACTCCGAGAGGAAGTCCTTGAACCCCGGCGTGAAGCCGTCGGCAGCCATCGAGAGGGTGATTCCCTTGACAAGATTCCCCTTGACGTCGGCGAGGAGACGCACATTTGTGATCTCGAATTCGACGGGCGAGTCGCGGAAGCGGCGGCGGTAGACGCCCGAGATGAGAATCGCTGTACCCGGCACTCCGTAGTTGTGGAAGTTGATGAAGGTCTGCCCGAACATACGGAACTCAGCCGAGCCCGAGAAGTCTTCGATTTTGAGGATCCCGAAGGGGCCGCGCTTGCCCTGCTTCGTCACAAAGTCCGAAACCATGCCGCCGAAACTGAGCTCGACGCCTTCGACGGGTTCAAACTCGTTGAAGCCCTTGATTGTGCAGCCAGTCC
>CAMWXQ010000089.1 GCA_947178235.1 uncultured Muribaculaceae bacterium | reverse complement strand
GCTAGTCGTCGTCAGCGTCTTATGTGTATAAGAGACAGCATATCTATGGCCGTCTCGTCCATCTGCGTGATGAGCAACTTCTTCGTGAGGTCGCACACCCTTGTGCTGAGCAAGATACGGAGCTACTACCGCCTGTCGCTGCACACAGTCCTGCCGATCGTAGCCATCGGTGCTGCGCCGAGCCTCGTCAACGCAGCGGCGTGTTTCATCAACGTCATCATCAACAAGTCGCTCTATGCCCACGGCGGCGATATAGCCGTGGGGGCAGCGGGGATATTCTCGTCATACACGTCGCTGATGACAATGGTGGTCGTGGGTCTGTGCCAAGGTATGCAACCCATCATCGGATACAACTACGGCGCAGGGATGTTTCACCGCCTCAAACGCACCTACTGGATGGCCGTGGGTATGGCTACCGCCATTGTCGTGGCCGGAATGGTCTTCGGGCTGTCGGCTCCGGGAATGATTGCGAGGGCCTTCACCACCGACCCCGGGCTGATCGGCGAGACTGTCCGGTGCCTATCGATCTCCCTTCTCTGTTTCGGTGTCGTGGGGTTCCAAGTGGTCTCCACCACCCTGTTCCAGTCGCTCGGACGTGCAGGGGCATCGATATTCCTCTCGCTTACACGCCAAGTGATATTCCTCATACCCGCCCTGCTGATTCTGCCCACACGTTACGGGCTCGACGGCGTATGGGCGTCTTTCCCCGTCTCGGATATGTTCGCTACGGCGGTGACTGCGGGTATGATATGGTGGCAGCTACGAGAAATCAACCGCCTCGCCGCCACATCGGCGGGCAAACCTCTCGAAAACCCCGAATCAATCATCTGAAATGTCACTCTCGGTATTCATAGCCCGCAGACTTCCGCTCGGCTCGGACCGAGGTCCAGGATCGGGAGGTATCGCCGTGGCCGTCACGGGTATTACCCTCTCGGTGATAGTCATGTTGCTCTCAATCTCAATCATCACGGGATTCCGCGAAGAGATTCGGCACAAAATCATCGGCTTCGACGCTCAGATAACACTCTACCCTACCGACGGCGAGGAAGCCATAGACCTCGGTGCAATATCGGATATACTCTCGACGCTGCCCGATGGAGCGAGGGTGTCACCTACAATCCGCCAACCCGCCATCATGAAGGCTCCCGAGGACTTCGAGGGGGTTGTCATCCGAGGGATCCCAGCCGACTACGATACCCGATTCATAGAGGAGAATATTGTCGAAGGGGGTGTGCCCGACTATGAAGCGGATTCCACCATATATAATATAGTAGTGTCGAGAATAATCGCCGACAAGCTCGGCGCTCGGATGGGGGACAAGATCGACACCTACTTTGTGGGCGGAGGCATCTATCGTGTGCGCCGTCTGAAGGTCGCTGGCATCTATGAGTCACACTTCTCGGAGTATGACAGCCATGTGGTCTATGCCTCGCTGCCGATGCTGAGACAGGTGACTGCCGTCGCAGACTCGTCGGCAATGGCCGTGGAGATCGACGGCCTCAGCTCGGATAATGAGATAGACGCCGTATCGGCCCGACTGAGCCGTGACCTTGCAATGCTCCCTTACACAAAGCCAGGGAGTGCGCCAATCTCGGTGACCGACATCCACCGCTCGGCGGCATTGTACTTCAACTGGCTCGCACTGCTCGACACCAATGTCGTCGTTATTCTGACGCTCATGGCCCTGCTCTCATGCCTTACACTGGTCTCCTCGCTCTTCATTCTGATCCTGCGCAGAGTCTCGATGATAGGGATACTGAAAGCGGTCGGGGCATCGAACGCGCTTGTGCGCAGGATATTCGTCGTGCTCACGCTCCGCATCCTCGCCATAGGTCTTGTTCTCGGCAACATCATCGCCGCGGGGATAATCATCGTCCAGCGCGCGACGAGATTCCTACCGCTCGACCCCGATGCTTACTATCTCGACCGTGTGCCGATGGCCCTACCCTTAGGAGCTTGGCTCGGGCTGAACGCCGCAGTAGTCCTGCTCTCCTTCGTGATACTGCTGCTCCCGTCGGGCATCATCGCGACAATCCCCCCCTCGCGCGCCATCAACTATGAATGATGGTGAAAATTATTGTAAAAATCCGCAAAAAGTTGACGGAGACACAAAAAAGCACTATCTTTGCATATCCTAACACGGCCGTCGACACGCCACGGCCACCTTGGAATCGAGGACTGACACATCAAGATTATAATATATCAATATCTAACCCTCTTAAAATGAAAAGAGTCTATACATTTGGAGATGGCAAGGCAGAAGGCAATGCCTCGATGCGCAATCTCCTCGGCGGCAAGGGTGCAAACCTTGCCGAGATGAATCTCCTCGGGATGCCCGTGCCTCCCGGATTCACCATCACCACCGACGTCTGCACCGAATACACCCAGTATGGCCGCGACGAGGTTGTGAAGCGTCTCGAAAAGGACGTGCATGAGGCCATCGCACATGTCGAGGCCCTCACCGGAAAGAAATTCAACGACCCCACCAATCCCCTCCTCGTATCGGTACGCTCGGGTGCCCGCGCTTCGATGCCCGGCATGATGGATACCGTGCTCAACCTCGGCATGAACGACGCCACCGTCGCATCGCTCGCCGAGAAGAGCGGCAATCCCCGCTTCGCATGGGACAGCTACCGCCGTTTCGTACAGATGTACGGCGACGTCGTCCTCGGCATGAAGCCCAAGAGCAAGACCGACATCGACCCCTTCGAGGAGATCATGGACAAGGTCAAGGAGGAGAAGGGCGTGAAGCTCGATACCGAGCTCGACGTCGAGGACCTCAAGAACCTCGTGAAGCTCTTCAAGGCCGCCGTAAAGGAGCACACCGGCAAGGACTTCCCCGACGATGCATGGGAACAGCTCTGGGGCGGCATCTGCGCTGTGTTCGACTCGTGGATGAACGAGCGCGCCATCCTCTATCGCCGCATGAACCAGATCCCCGAAGAGTGGGGTACCGCCGTCAACGTACAGGCAATGGTCTACGGCAACATGGGCAACAACTCGGCCACCGGCGTAGCCTTCTCGCGTGACGCAGCAACCGGCGAGAATATGTTCAACGGCGAGTACCTCATCAACGCCCAGGGCGAGGATGTGGTTGCCGGTATCCGTACTCCCCAGCAGATCACCGTCGAGGGTTCGCGCCGTTGGGCCGCTCTCCAAGGCATCTCGGAGGAGGAGCGCAAGGAGAAGTATCCCTCGCTCGAAGAGACCATGCCCGACTGCGCCGCTCAGCTCATCGCAATCTCGAACAAGCTCGAAGACTACTACCGCGACATGCAGGACATGGAGTTCACCATCCAGGACGGCAAGCTGTGGATGCTCCAAACCCGTAACGGCAAGCGCACCGGCGCAGCCATGGTGAAGATCGCCATGGATCTGCTCCGCGCAGGCATGATCGACGAGAAGACCGCCCTGCTGCGCATGGAGCCTCAGAAGCTCGACGAGCTCCTGCACCCCGTATTCGACAAGAGCGCACTGAAACGCGCCAAGGTTGTCGCCAAGGGTCTCCCCGCTTCGCCCGGTGCTGCCTGCGGTCAGATCGTGTTCTCCGCCGACGAGGCTGAGGCTTGGGCCGACAAGAAGCGCAAGGTTGTCCTCGTACGTATCGAGACCTCGCCCGAGGACCTCCGCGGCATGGCCGTTGCACAGGGTATCCTCACCATGCGCGGCGGTATGACCTCGCACGCAGCAGTGGTAGCACGCGGTATGGGCAAGTGCTGTGTATCCGGCGCTGGCGAAATCCGTGTGGACTACAAGGAAAAGACCGTCGAAATGGGCGGCAAGACATATAAGGAGGGTGACTGGATCTCGCTCAACGGCTCGACCGGCGACGTATATGACGGCCAGGTTCCCACCGTGATGCCCGCACTCGACGGCGACTTCGGCGCAATCATGAACCTCGCTGCGAAGTTCACCAAGACTCTCGTGCGTACCAACGCCGACACCCCCCGCGACGCCAAGCAGGCACGCGAGTTCGGCGCACAGGGCATCGGCCTCTGCCGCACAGAGCACATGTTCTTCGAGGGTGACCGCATCAAGGCCGTACGCGAGATGATCCTCGCCTCCGACGAGGCAGGCCGCCGTGTGGCTCTCGACAAGCTGCTCCCCATGCAGCGCGGCGACTTCGAGGGTATCTTCGAGGCAATGGACGGCTATGGCGTGACCATCCGTCTGCTCGATCCCCCCTTGCACGAGTTCGTACCCCACCAGACCGCCACTCAGAAGCAGATGGCTGAGGAGATGGGCATCTCGCTCGAAGAGGTGAAGGCAAAGGTTGACTCGCTCGAAGAGTTCAACCCCATGCTCGGCCACCGTGGCTGCCGTCTCGGCATCACCTATCCCGAGATCACCGAGATGCAAACCCGCGCCATCATCGAGGCTGCCCTCGCTGTGAAGGCCCGTGGCATCGACGTGCACCCCGAGATCATGATTCCTCTCGTGGGCTCACTCAAAGAGATTCAGAACCAGGCCGCAATCATCCACGAGACCGCCTCGAAGGTGTTCCTCGAAAAGGGCGAGACCGTCATGTACAAGGTCGGCACCATGATCGAGGTACCCCGCGCTGCCCTCGTAGCCAACCAGATCGCTGAGGTCGCAGAGTTCTTCTCGTTCGGCACCAACGACCTCACCCAGATGACCTTCGGCTTCTCGCGCGACGACGCTCCCAAGTTCTTGAAGTTCTACAAGGAGCACGGCATCATCAAGACCGATCCCTTCGAAGTCCTCGACCAGGAGGGTGTAGGCCAGCTCGTGAAGATGGGTGTCGAGAAGGGTCGTGCCACCAACCCCGACCTCAAGGTCGGCATCTGCGGCGAGCACGGCGGCGAGCCCAGCTCGGTGAAGTTCTGTGCCAAGCTCGGCATGAACTACGTCTCCTGCTCCCCCTTCCGCGTGCCCATCGCCCGCGTAGCCGCGGCGCAGGCTGCAATTGAAGACTAAGACTTAGTCCATATACAAATCTTAGGCTGTAACGCTCTGTTTGAGGAGACGTTACAGCCTTTGATTTTTTCCGGGGGATTCGGCCGTATTCTATTTCAGTAATGAGGCAAGTTTGTTCTGCAAAGAGCCTTTTATGCGGCGGAGCAGGGATGGTTTGAGGCAATAGGCGATGAGGGTGGAGACAGAATTTGCGGTGGTGAGTTTTTTGAAGAAATCATGTCTCTGGGAATTGACCCCGATATTTCTCACAAGCCCTCCGTTGGATTTTCTCAGAGTTTCAATTTCGGAGGGACCGAACCTTACAAGGATGTCTAAATCACTGATTCTCGCTTTGCCGACAGGTGTATGGGCCATCACGAGACTGACACCGCGGCTATTGTCGGCTGACGGGCGCAGACGTTCAAATCCCCAGCAATCCCCGAGCGTGATGTCTCCTGCATAGCTATGGCCTCTGAATGGACATGTGTAGCAAGCAGGACGCAGATACAGGTTGTTCAAGAAACCTTGTATATATAGGTCTTCGGCATTATTGATCGATTCCCCGATGTGGACGATCGCCCCATAGCGCTAACGGGCACATGACTCTTAAACACATCTCCGAGCCCACGAGACAAGAGGCTCTCTCGTATGCCGTCTTCAGCTAGAAAAA
>CAMWXQ010000088.1 GCA_947178235.1 uncultured Muribaculaceae bacterium | reverse complement strand
CCCCCCTTAGATTTTTACGCATCCGGCGACCACCGAGAGCTAAACAATGCTATCCGTCGGCCGCTTCAGATGTGTAAACTAGACAGGTGTACGTTTTTGTTTCTTATGTTACGACGGTCTGGCCTCACGGCTCCCCGCACAGGGGCCATTCCAGCCCCAAAGGTACAAATAATATCCCGAATTGACAATTTTTTCGTGGCCGTCGTGCAGCCGTGGGGATGATTCCCCGCTTTTTCAAGCAATCGGCTTTACAATCTCGACACGCATACCGAGAGCCTCGATGATGCGGTAGAAGACCGTGACGCTCGGATTTATCAAACCGTTCTCGATTCTCGAAATATAAGATTTAGTCACGTTCAGTTTCTGAGCCAGTTCGCTTTGGGTCATCCGGGCCTCCTTTCGTGACTCTCTGAGTATCTGTCCAGCGTAGAAGGCCTCAGCCTCGGCTCTGAACGCCTCGCGCTCTGCGGTGCCGGGTGCTCCGTATTCGGCATCCAACACCATATCGTAATCTCGCAAAATATTATCTCCTGCCATCGTAATAGTCTTTTTTAATCTTCAATGCTTTCTTGATTTCGCTTTCGGGAGTTTTCTGAGTTTTCTTTTGGAAACCGTTGAACAGAACCACAATCTTGTCTCCGTCAAATATGAAGAAGACACGGTACATGTTGCCCTCCCATTCGGTCCTCAACTCAATCAATCCATCCTTAATGTACTTGACAAACTTTCGGGAAACAATGTCCTGGAACTTCAACAAGTCCAAGCCATAGTTTATCTTGCGTCTGATTTTGACGTCGAGAGTGGCCATGAACTCCTCGAAGTATCCGCCATAGGTCATTATTCTCCTTTCCATGGGGACAAAGTTAGCAAAAGTTTAAATATAATACAACTTTATCCTCACAAAAGTTCTTTTTTCGTCGACAAGTATGCATTATCGCACTATTCGGGGGTGGTTTGGGGTGTAACTTTGCAGTAGATTACAAAAACACTCACACGAATACGAAAAACATCATGACTATGGAAAACAAGAAAATCCTCAATACCAGCGATCTCTACAATCCCCGTCTGAGGGTGTCGCAGAATGTCTGCACCCGAATCCTCAATGCCGCTCTGGACGAAGCTGTTTTCATGCCACTCGACGAGGGGATGAAACTCCTCTGCGCCGTGCGCGAATATCTATGCTCCAATCGTAATCCCCCGCTATCGAGAGAGAGTATTTACAAGCCGTTCCGCAAGTACCGCGACCTCATCGACAAGGCTGCCGAACGATCGGCCAAGGCGCGCGAGGCTGCTCAGCGCAGACGCGAACGCCGCGAGGCGGCATCAAGCAGCGAGACGGCTGCGGAGACGCAACCCCGAGAAGAGAACCGAAACGAGGCAGAAGCCACCCATGGCGAGGTAGCCCGCAATGCCGTCGATCCAAGATGCGGCGAAGCATCCCCCGCACAACAGCACGGAGAGCGCCACGGTCAAGACCGAGGAGCGTACGAGGCGCAGCCCGTAGAGGCGGACGCCGAGCGTGAAGGTCACCACGAAGTCAATAGCACCGCGCACCACAAGGCTTACCCCGAGCCCTATCAGCCCGTATAGCCAGAAGCCCCCGACACTGCACACAATCCACAGCAGATTGGTCCAGAAACATTCGAGCCACAGGTAGACGCGCCTGTCACCGCGGGCGACGAAGATATACCCGAGCGGGAAGTTCAGGGCCTGGACAAGCATCCCCACCCCGAGCCATCGCATAAGCGGGCAGACGGCTATGAACTCCGAGGTGAGCAACAGTCGTATCACAAGAGGCGCCGTGAGTATGAGGGCCGTGAGCAGCGGCGTAGCCACGAGCATGACTATTTCGGTCTGTCGGTTGTAGACCTCATTGAGCTTGTCGCGCTCCATACAGATGGCCGACAGCCTCGGGAAGTAGTCCATGGCGAGCGCGGCGAACACAAGCCCGATATACTGGTTGGTTATCGAGGTAGCGGCCTGGTAGAGACCCACGTCATCGAGCGACCCGAACTCGCGGACAAAAATGTTTATGAGGTACTGGGTCAGCGTCCCTACCGCCGAAGCAACGAGCAGGACTATGCCAAGCGAGACCAACCGACGGGCTACCAGTCGGCTGACGCGGCGGTCGGTTGGCAGCTCTGATGTCTCGACCCCCTTCTGGGACTTGCGGTAAGACAGATAGTAGAACAGGAATGTGCAGAGCGCGAGGATAATCATCGCGGGGACGATTCCCGCGATGCCGAAGAGCCAGTAGAGCGGAACGCCGAAGAAGAGTCCCGCGCATCCACCCACGAGCGAAGCCTTCGACAGACGTTTCACCTCGCCGAGCCCTTGGAGCATGGCAAGGTAGCCCCCTCCGCCGATCGAGAGCGCAACGGCAATGCCGAGCCACAGGTATGAGAATGTCTCCGAGCCGTCGCCGAAGGTCATGCGGCTCCACAGCGGGGACAACAGGATACAGGCGAGAGCCCCGATGAGGGCCGTGATGCCGAACAGACGCAGTGTGGTCCGCGTGATGCTATGCAGACGGCTCTGGTTATCCTTGGCCGCCGCGACCTCCTTGACCGCCGCGGCATTGAGCCCGAGGCTGCTGAACTGCTGTATCGTCGCGGTCGACGATGCGAAGAGCGAGGATATGCCCATACCCTCGGGCCCGAGGAAGAGGGCGACGAGCTTTCCGCGAACGAGACCGATGAGGATATTGAATACCTGCACCCCGCCGAAAGCCGAGATGCGTCTGATTATCGAGCCGTAGCTATTCTCCTCCTTATACCCCATCGCTCTCAGAATCTGTGGTCAACGAAGCGCGCACCACCGACCTCGGCGGCAAAACGCGGGAAGCCGGAGGGATACATCTGTCCCGTGCGCATCCTCACGACCCTCTCGGCACCCATGATGAGCTGCTGATCGGTAAAAGTCTTCAACCAAGGGTCCGAAGTTGGGCTGCGGTCAAGGTCAGTATTGCGTATCTCTCCAGGGACTATGTAGAATCGCGGGTCGAGCCCACGGATATGTTCAAGAAAGCGGATGCTGTCACTGGTGATGTGGATTCGGACACCCTGCGGGGTGCCGCGGACCACGCGGAGAAGCTCCGAGGTCACCCTGTCCAGGAGTTCTGTCCGCTGCTCTTCGGTGAGGTCCGAGACGAGATGGTCGTTGAAGTCGCCGAGTAGGGTCTGGAAACGGGTGACGATACTCCAATAGCGTGTCCCGAGGGCCGTGCGGTGTCGGTCGACCTCACGCTGCAATCTCTCGGTCGGTCGGAAGAGCTCGCGGTAGAGCACAGCATATTCGCCGCGGGCCGAGTCGGCATTGGTGTAAAGGTGTATCTGCGGATAGCCGAGGTGCATGGCTGCACTCAGCCGCTCATGGCTCGGGCCGTCGGGCATATCGTCAGCCGTGACGACCGCCGCATTGAGGCGCGAGCGGCTGACCTCGCCGCGAGTTATCCGCCAGTCGAATGTGGCGGGTTCGAGGTAGTCGGTCAGCTCGAAAGGTGTGTCCCAGAGGATATGGAACGGAACATCGTTGCGACGGGCCTCGCGGTAGGCGGTGAGGATTCCGCGCAGCCTGTCGGTGAGCCCTCCGTGGTGTATCTCGCCATCGAGCATACAGATGACTCCGCGTTTGGCGACCCTCTCGGGGCGGTCATGATAGAGGCGCCCGTCGAGTTCGATGGCGAGTGGGTCAGCGACCCTTGCACCCCTCTTGATCGTGGCAGTCTCGCGTGCCCATTCGCGGCGGTTGACGGCATCGGTCTTGGTCCGCCACCACCATCGGCGGAGACCCTTGAAGCGCGAGCGGTCGGTGAGCAGGTCATATCCCCTCAGAGCGAGGCGCGTCGGGACAATCGGAGATTCGAGGATAAATCGGTACCGCGGGCTTGCATGGGCCTTGATAACCTCACGGTCCATCAGATCCCGCGAGCGGCGGATCAGTTCCCATGCCCTGCGGCGCGCCCCGCGGTCAAAGCGATGGCGGTTCAGCAGCCTCATGGCATAGAAAATGTGGTGGAAGGTCTGACGCTGGACGAGGATGTATTCCTCTGATCCCTCGCCGTATCGGCTTCGCACGAAGTCAATCAGCAGGTGGTCATTGGCGAGGAGCTCGAAACGGGCCGGCGAAGGGGCGCGCGAGATCGAATCGACATTGACACGATAGTAATACGGCTCATCGGTCACCACGACGGTCGGGGCTTCGTAGAGGAGGTAGCGTGTCAGAAGCTCGTCGCCGAAGGGACTGTTGAAGTCCGCCTCGCCTAAACGCCCGAAGATGCCGAGATAGAGGTCACGGCGTATGACACCGCCGTCACAGGCAATGCGCCATCCGTCGAGTGTGTGGCGCACGAGCTCCCTGCCCGGCATGGGTTTATCAGAGATACCGTCGGAATAGGTCACAACAGGCTCTCCGTCGAACCCGCACATCTGCGGATAGACGATGTCTGCACCGGTGGCATCCATGACGGCGAGGAGATGTTCGAGATAGTGCGGTCCGATCTTGTCGTCGGCGTCGAGAGGGGCCACAATATCGGCCGACGCTGCCTCGATAGCCATGCGGCGGGGCAGATATGCGCTCCCCGACCAGACCGACCTCCTCAGCAGACGTATCCGTGGGTCGGCCTCGGCCATACGCGCCACGATGGCTGCCGTCTCGTCGGTCGAGCAATCGTCCACCACCACGAGCTCCCAGTCCCCACAGGTCTGGGCAAGGATGGAGCCGATCGCCTCGCCGACGAAGCGGGCGACATTGTAGGCGGGCATCACCCATGTGACGCGGGGCTTCTTCTCCACGGCTGACGGAGCTGTTGACGGGTTGTTACTTTTTCAGAACCTTGGCCGAGATGATGCGGATGTCTTCGAGGGGGCGGTCATTGGCGTCGGTCTCTGCGGCCTCGATCTTGTCGACAACATCCATCCCCTCGATGACACGGCCATATACGGTATATGTGCCGTCGAGATGGGGGGTACCGCCGAGGCGCATGTAGTCCTCGCGCATCTCGGGAGTAAAGATGACGGTGTCGGTGGCGGTCTTCTGCTCGGTCTGCTTGATGAGCTCGTCCTGCAAGGCTTGGAGCCCGGCCTGGTCGCGGTTGCGGCGCAGGGCCATGATGCTGTCGCGGTTCTCGGCACAGAGCTTGTCAAATACATCCTTCTTGTGGCGCATGACGGCCTGGTGTTCGAGTTGGTCGAGCTGGGCGGGATTGTACTTCTTGCCGGTCACGATATAGAACTGCGAGCCGGACGACTTGCGCTCGGGGTTGACATTGTCACCCTGGCGCGCGGCGGCGATGGCTCCGCGGTGGTGGTAGTGCTTGGGATAGAGGATTTCGGCCTCGATAGGCTCGCCCGAGTCACCTCCGCCGAGGCGTTTCCCCTTGGGTGCGTCCTTCGATGTCGGGTCTCCACCCTGCACCATGAAGTCGTCGATGACGCGGTGGAAGAGGACGCCGTCATAGTCGCCCGCCTCGACGCGGCGGACGAAGTTGTCGCGGTGGCGGGGAGTGTCGCCGTAGAGGAGAATGGTGATGTCGCCGAGGGTGGTGTTGAGCTGCACGATTGCGTCGTCGGCGGCGGGAGCGGCTGTTTCAGTCATCTCTTTGGAGTTTTGTAT
>CAMWXQ010000087.1 GCA_947178235.1 uncultured Muribaculaceae bacterium | reverse complement strand
GTTGAGGGCGGCTTGGCGGGCGCGGGCCGAGCGGAGGGCTGCACGGTCGATGATGGCGGCGATGTCCCGGAGGCGGTTCGTGAGGCTCATGTGGACGATGCGCAGGTTGCCTGTCAACAGATAGTCGTTCACGGCCTCGATGAGATCCATCGCATAGTTGGGTTTGAGGTCGGCACATTCGGCCAGGAGGAGATTCATGATGCGGACGTAGGCGGTGTTGGAGATGCGGAGGGCGGGGGTTGAGGGTGTCTGTTTCATAGTTCTTGGTGTTTGGGTTGTGTTATCTGCTGCAAAGTTACTGCCTCTCGAAGGCGAAATAGTGCGATAATGCATACTTGTATGCAAAAAATCTTGTCGGCGTGTCCGAAAAAATGAGTACCTTTGCACGCCCGCTCAGCAACGGGGCATAATTCTCTTGTCAAATCTCACGCTATCACATAGCCCAAATGTCACAGAGCCAACAATATAAGGGTCTCACCGATGCCGAGGTGTCGGCGAGCCGCCGTGAGCATGGTTCGAATCTCCTTACACCTCCCGCCAAGGAGCCGTTGTGGAAAAAATTCCTCGCCAAGTTCGGCGATCCGCTCATCATCATCCTTCTCGTGGCCGGGGTGCTATCCATCGGCATATCCTGTTATGAGTACTGGGGCCTCGGCGGGGGGCTGAATGTCTTCTTCGAGCCGCTCGGCATCTTCGTGGCCATCCTCCTCGCCACGGGGCTCGCCTTCTACTTCGAGATGAAGGCCGACAAGGAGTTCGAGCTGCTCAACCGTGTCAACGATGACGAGCCCGTGCAGGTCATCCGCAACGGCGCCCCGACGCGCATTCCGCGCAAGGATGTGGTGGTCGGCGACATCGTGCTGCTCGACACCGGCGAGGAGATTCCCGCCGACGGTCGACTGCTCGAAACCGTCATGCTCAACGTCGACGAGTCCTCGCTCACGGGCGAGCCTGTGGCCCACAAGAGTGTCCGGCCCGAGGATGCGGACCCCGACGCGACATTCCCCACCGACCACGCCATGCGTGGCACCAAGGTCATGGAGGGGCACGGCGTCATGGAGGTCTTCGCCGTCGGCGATGCAACGGAGAACGGGAAGGTCTTCGAGGCAGCGCAGATCGACGACACCGTCAAGACCCCGCTCAACGAGCAGCTCGACCGCCTCGGCAAACTCATCACTCAGATCTCTTATACCATAGCCGTCATCATCGTCATCGGGCGCATGGCCATGTACCTCCTCAAAGTCCCCGAGTTCGACTGGATACCTTTCCTCGCCTATCTCTTGCAGAGCCTCATGGTGGCCGTCACGCTCGTCGTCGTGGCCGTCCCCGAGGGATTGCCGATGGCCGTGACCCTCTCGCTCGCCTACTCGATGCGCCGTATGCTGCGCACCAACAACCTCGTGCGCAAGATGCACGCCTGCGAGACCATGGGCGCGGCCACTGTCATCTGTACCGACAAGACCGGCACCCTCACGCAGAATCAGATGCAGGTGTTCCGTGTCGACTTCTTCGGCGACGAGGCCGAGCGCGAGCGATTCTGCGAGGACATGGCCGTCAACTCGACCGCGCGCCTTGATCTCAGCGGCGACAAGCCCTCGGTACTCGGCAATCCCACCGAGGGGGCCCTGCTCCTGTGGCTCCGCTCCGAGGGGATGGACTATACCGATATGAGGGCAGCGGTCAGCGTTGTGGCCGAGCTCCCTTTCTCGACCGAGCGCAAGTATATGGCCACCGCCGTCGACACTCCCCGGGGGCGGATGCTCTACGTCAAGGGTGCCCCCGAGATTGTCTTCGGGATGTGTTCGGAGACCCGCGGACTGACCCGCGCCGAGGTAGACGCGCGTCTGCTCGAATACCAGAATATGGCGATGCGTACCCTCGGGTTCGCCTATCGTCCCCTCGGTCCGGACGAGACCGGCATCGAGGAGGGGCGCGTCATCGGTGACGGACTCATCTTCCTCGGTATCACGGCCATATCCGACCCTGTGCGTCCCGACGTCCCCGACGCCGTGCGCGAGGTCAGGGAGGCAGGTATCGGCGTGAAGATTGTCACGGGCGACACCCCCGCCACGGCCCGCGAGATTGGACGCCGCATAGGTCTGTGGGATGACGCAGTGGACACCGACCGCGAGATCATCACCGGCACAGAGTTCGCCGCCATACCCGACGCCGAGCTCCCCGAACGTATCGCAGAACTCAAAATCATAGCCCGCGCACGCCCCCTCGACAAGAAACGGCTCGTCGAAGCGCTCCAATCCCGCGGCGAGGTCGTGGCCGTGACAGGGGACGGCACCAACGACGCACCCGCCCTGCGCACTGCCCATGTCGGTCTCTCGATGGGCGACGGCACCTCGGTAGCCAAGGAGGCGTCGGACATCACCATCATCGACAACTCGTTCGCCTCCATCGGCCGCGCCGTCATGTGGGGGCGCTCGTTGTACCGCAACATCCAGCGCTTCATACTCTTCCAGACCACGGTCAATGTCGCCGCCTGTCTCATAGTCCTCTGCGGCTCGTTCATGGGGCTCCAATCCCCGCTGACAGTCACACAGATGCTTTGGGTCAACCTCATCATGGATACCTTCGCGGCGATGGCCCTCGCGTCGCTCCCGCCGTCCCGTTCGGTGATGGAGGAGAAGCCACGAAGCCGTGCGGCCTTCATCATCAATCCCCCGATGTGGCGTTTCATCCTCGGTGTCGGCACCGCCTTCTTCATCGTCCTCCTCGCGCTGCTCTGGTACTTCGAGCATACAGACCTCACCTCGCTCACCGAGATCGGCCGTCTCCCCATCGGGCTCAACACGGGGCTGAGCGACTACGAGCTCTCGCTCTTCTTCACCATCTTCGTGTTCCTCCAATTCTGGAATATGTTCAACGCCCGCGCTTTTGCGACGGGCCGCTCGGCGTTCCACTTCAAGGACTGCGAAGGGTTCCTCTTCATCGCCACGGCCATCTTCTTCGGACAGATCGCCATTGTCGAACTCGGCGGCGAGCTGTTCAATGTTACACCGCTGCGCCTCACCGACTGGGCCATCATCATCGCCTCGACCTCGGTCGTGCTTTGGATTGGTGAGTTCATGCGCCTCTTCACCCGCAAATGACCCCCTTCCCGCAATGATACGCCAGACCGAAATCCGCCTCACGCCGCGCCGCCGCGGATGTCATCTCGTCACCGCCGAAATCCTCCGCTCGCTCCCCGGGCCGCTCCCCGAGGCGGGGTTGCTGAACATCTTCGTGAAGCATACCTCGTGCGGCCTCACAATCAATGAGAACGCCGACCCCGATGTACGCGCCGATCTCAACCGCATTCTCGACCATATCGTCCCCGAGGGTCAGCCGTGGTACGAGCATACGATGGAGGGGCTCGACGATATGCCTGCCCACGCCAAGGCCACTCTGACCGACGTCTCGCTCAATATCCCCATTACCCGCGGTCGCCTCAATCTCGGCACATGGCAGGGGATCTACCTATGCGAATTCCGCGATTACGGCGGACCGAGGACACTCGTGCTCACCGTCATTGGAGAATAAAAAAACGACCCGCTCGCGAGCAGGTCGTTTTTCGTTATTCATCTGTCCGTTCATGCCTCATCCGATAGCATGGCGAGGAACTCCTCTTCGTTGAGGATGGGTACGCCGAGCGACTTGGCTTTTTCGAGCTTCGCGGGGCCCATGTTGTCCCCCGCGAGGATGAACGAGGTCTTTTTCGAGATAGACCCTGCGTTCTTGCCGCCGTTCTTCTCGATTATTTGCTTGTACTCCTCGCGCGAGTGTCGTGCAAAGACACCGCTGATGACGATTGTCTTGCCAGCGAGGCGGTCCGATGTCTCACCCGGCTCCTCGTCGGGGAGTGCGAATTGCAGCCCTGCGGCACGCAGACGCTCGATGATTTCGAGATTGGGTGCATAGGCGAAGAAGTCTACGATGGCATCCGCAATCTTCGGGCCGACCTCTTCGAGCGACGTGAGCTGGTCTGCGGTCATCGCCATCAGTGCGTCGAGGCTGCGGACCTGGCGTGCGATCTTGCGCGATACGGTCTCGCCGACAAAGGGGATAGAGAGCGCATAGAGGACGCGGTCGAAGGGGACAGACTTCGATGCCTCGATACCCTCGATTATGCGGTCTGCGGTCCTCGGGCCGATGCGGTCGAGCCCTTGGAGCTGCTCGGCGCGCAGGTCATAGAAGTCTGCGATGTTGCGCACGAGACCCGCGTTGTAGAGCAGGGCGCAGTTCTCCTCGCCCACGCCGTCGATGTCCATCATGTGGCGGCCGACGAAGTGTTCGAGGCGGCCGATGAGTTGCGGCGGGCAGCCGTACTTGTCGGGGCACTGCCACGACACCTCGCCCGGGATGCGGATGAGCGGTGTGCCGCACGCGGGGCAGTGTGTCACGAACTTGATCGGCTCGGCTCCCTCGTGGCGCGCCTTGACATCCACACCCGTGATCTTGGGGATAATTTCGCCCCCTTTCTCGACATAGAGCGTATCCCCTTCGTGGATTCCGAGCGTGCGGATGATGTCCTCGTTGTGGAGCGACGCGCGTTTCACGATGGTACCCGAGAGCAGGACCGGTTCGAGGTTGGCGACGGGGGTGACGATGCCCATGCGGCCCACCTCGAATGACACGAATCTCAGCGGCGTGAGGGCGCGTTCGGCGGGGAACTTGTATGCTATGGCCCATCGGGGGGACTTGGCCGTGAAGCCGAGGTTGAGCTGCTGGCGCAGGTTGTTGACCTTGAAGACGAGGCCGTCGGTGGCCACGGGGAGTGTGCGGCGCTCCTCGTCCCAGTGGTTGATGAAGTCGTCTACCTCCTTGACCGAGTGTAACAGGGTCATGGCCGACGAGACCTTGAAGCCCCACGACCTGGCGGCAGCCATATTGTCATAGTGGTTGTCGGCGGGGAGCTCGTCGGCGAGCAGATAGTAGAAGTATGCATCCAGTCCCCGGCTCGCTACGACGGCGGGATTCTGCATTTTCAGTGTGCCGGCGGCTGCGTTGCGGGGATTGGCGAAGAGCGGTTCCTCGTTGAAGGCCCTCTCGGCGTTCAGTCGGTCGAATTCCTTCCACGGCAGGACAATCTCGCCTCTGATCTCAAAGCTCTCGGGCCACGACCCAGGGGCAAGCACGAGGGGGATTGAGCGGATGGTCTTGATGTTCTCGGTGACGTCGTCCCCCTTCTCGCCATCGCCTCGGGTGACGGCGCGCACGAGGCGTCCATGCTCGTAGGTTAGCGAGATGCTCGTGCCGTCGAACTTCATCTCGCCGACGACGGGGACGTTGTCGAATCCACCTTCGCCGCCGAGCGCCTCGTTGCAGCGGGTGACCCACTCGTCGACCTCGCCGATGGAATACGTGTTGGCGAGCGAGAGCATCGGACGCGCGTGGACGACCTGGGTGAAGCCCCTGGTGAGGTCCGAGCCTACGCGGTGGGTGGGGGAGAGGGGATCGTCGAGCTCGGGATGGGCCTTTTCGAGCTCTTCGAGCTCCTTCATGAGCGCGTCGAATTCGCGGTCCGAGATTGTGGGGTTGTTGTCCACATAGTAGGCCCTGTTGTGGGCGTTGATGAGATCGCGGAGCTGTTTTATGCGTTCCATATCCGTGGTATTATACAGATAAGACACATGCGATATTTGGTA
>CAMWXQ010000086.1 GCA_947178235.1 uncultured Muribaculaceae bacterium | reverse complement strand
GGCGCAAGGAGCTCGCCAATCCAGTCAAAGTCACAGTAAAATAAATCTGAATCCATGAAACTCATCAAGACACTCGCGCTCGCGCTTGCGCTCCCCTTTGCTGCACAGGCAGCCGAGCCCGCACCCGCCGACACCGTCACCATCTTCATGATCGGCGACTCGACCATGGCGAACAAACCACTCGACAAAGAGAACCAGGAACGCGGCTGGGGACAGATGCTCCCCATCTACTTCCAGGGTCCCATCAAGATTGACAACCACGCCGTCAATGGCCGTTCGAGCAAGAGCTTCCTCGACGAAGGCCGCTGGGACGCCGTGATGGAGAAGATGAAACCCGGCGACTACTGCATCATCCAGTTCGGCCACAACGACGAGAAGCCCAAGGCCGACCGCCACACCGATCCCGGAAGCACCTTCGACGAGATACTCAAAAAGTATATCGCCGACACCCGCTCGAAAGGCGCGACGCCCATCCTCATGAACTCAATCGTCCGCCGCAACTTCCCCTCCAACGCCACCGTCAAGGCCGAGGACCGCGATGACAATCCCCCCGTAGGCCCCACCAAGGACACCGAGGGCGGCGTCATCCTCGTCGATACCCACGGCGACTATATCGTAGCCCCCAAGAACGTCGCCAAGGAGACCGGCACAATCTTCGTGGACATGAACGCCCTCACCCACGAGCTCGTGCAGACCATGGGCCCCACCCTCTCCACCAAGCTCTTCATGTGGATTCCCGCGGGCAAGTATGAATTCTGCCCCAAAGGCAAGACCGACAACACCCACCTCAACGTCCTCGGCGGCATCGTAGTCTCACGCCTCGCCGCCAACGCCCTCGCCTCGCAGGTCCCCGCCCTCCGTCCCTACATCCGCCCCGAAGTCTACAACCTCAACAACTGACCCCAACCTACACATAAAAAATCAGCCCGCGAAGCATCACTCCGCGGGCTGATTTTCATATTGAACGTATAAAAATTTTGACGATTTTTGTGATACTCGTTTTTAATGGCTATCTTTGTGGTGGACATCGAAAACTATTATTACGAATGGCATGAAACTTCCTGAAGTTGAGGTAACATTATGGAATAAATACAATGTGCGCTTTATTCCGAATCCAAACGTGAATATCATTGTCGGCAACAATGGCAGTGGTAAGACAACTTTGTTGTCAGAAATAGAAAAAAGTGTCCTTAGAAGAATTGAGGATAAGGATCTGAGCATCTTCATCCCATCCGTAGACAATCTTGTCGTCAGAGACAAGCGCAAAAAGGGTACGGCTCTCTCACAGGACCTTGACTCATATATATATGATATGAAGTCGGGGCCCTCTCTGATGTATTACAGGATGTCTATGCTCGATTCCTCATATTCTTTCCAAACTCGGATTAGAGAACGAATTGAAAATTTTTGCGACATTGTCAATTCACTATTCCGCGATTCGGAGAAACGCATCGAAATCGAAAGCAATAAATTCATCATTTACTCTCACGGCGACACCCTGTCCATAAACGATCTGTCGTCGGGCGAGAAGCAAGTCTTATTGATTCTTCTTCGCATTTTCCTATTGGAAGAGAAAGAAGCCGTCGTGCTGATCGATGAACCGGAAAATTCCCTCGATATAAGTTGGCAATACAGATTGATCGATTTATTGATTCGTCTTAATCCCTATGCCCAATTCTTCATCACCACCCATTCCCCGAGTATTTTCAGTGACGGATGGGGGGATAGGATTTTCTATATGGAGGATATAACGACCCGTATTGTGTAAAGTTATGAATCGTATAGAAGCACAGGCAAACTACTTCAAGAACATCCCATTGATGGATCGAAGTATCCGTGCTGTGGCGCATTTAGAAGATAAGGAGGATATTGGATTCTGGGAAAACCAGCTGCAAAACGTATCTCACGGCAATTACCATTTTATCACCCACAGCAGAAGTGAGAAGGACAAGGAAGCGACTGGATGCGACCAATGTCTGAAATATCTACCATACACCAACAACAAATTTTTCATTTGTATTGACAGTGATCTCCGACTATTGCGTGGTGTAACAGGTTTGACACCCGAAAATTTTGTTGGACAAACCCATGCTTACTCATGGGAAAACCACAACTGCGAAAGCCACCATCTACAGGAGAGATTCAATTCAAAAGTAAAAGATTCTGATTTCGACTTCATCACATTCCTCGAAGAATTTTCCAAGATTGTATATACGCCACTCCTGTACCTCATTTATCACGGGACACCCAGTTTGAACGTCCTCTGGAATGTGAAGAAGTTCAATGCTTGTATTCCTCTCCAACCTTCACGAGAAGAACTTGCGGATAACGGGGTAAATTATCTCGAAAAAGTCCGACAACTTTTTGATTATGCGATCTCAACACTCCGATTACCTGTGGGTTATTCGGTCGCTGGTTTAACCTCGGAAAATGCTTACCTACACATTCAAGGTCACCAATTGTACAAACTCATAAGACACGTCGGAACGATGCTGTGCATCGGCCGACGCGTAGCATTCTCAACCGAAATTCTCGAAACCGCCAGTCACACATCTGGCTACGAAGAAATTGACAAAGTCCAATCAGATTTAATGACAATTCTATCGGCGTAGCGGCACGTCAGTTGTCGAGGGTGGAGTAGGTTTTGCGGGCGCGGAGGTAGTAGTCAAAGAGGATGTCGCGGTTGGGGTCGAGGAGATTTTGAGTGGGGTGCGACGTGTAGGCCTTGCGCATCCGCGCGAAGTCGCGGTGAGCGCGGATTATGGCCGAGGCGTCACCCGTGGCTCCGCCGATCATGAACTTGGCCCACGCCACGGCGTCGAGCAGTCGCCGCCGCAGCAGTATCCCACGCCGCACGCGGTCGGGAAGATTCTTGTGCAGCATTAGGAGGTTGTTGCGGAAGTTGAGATAGGTTTTCTTGGGGTTCGATGCGGGCAGGCTGCCACCGCCGAGATGGTAGACGCGGCTATCCGGTACGGCCCAGACCTCGCGCCCCGCAAGACGTATGCGCCAGCAGAGGTCAATCTCCTCCATGTGGGCGAAGAAGTCGCGGTCGAGCCCACCGACTTCGAGATAGAGGCTGTTGTCGACAAGGAGACTTGCACCCGTGGCCCAGTCTATGCGCACGGGGACATCGTATTGCCCGCGGTCCTCCTCGACGGTATCGAAGATGCGCCCGCGGCAGTAGGGGTAGCCGTTGCGGTCGAGGAATCCACCCGAGGCTCCGGCGTACTCGAACATCTTCGGATCGGTGGCCGACAGCAGCTTAGGCTGAACGGCCCCTGCCTCTGGATGCTCGGACACGAAGCGCCACAGGGGTCCGAGCCAGTCATCCTTGACCTCGACATCGGAGTTGAGCAGGACTGTGTAGTCGAATTCCGAGGCCGTGCGGCGGATAGCCTCATTGTATCCCTCGGCAAATCCGAGGTTCTCGTCGAACAGAATCAGACGCAGGTCGGGAAACGCGCTGCGCAGATACCCGACCGAGCCGTCGGTCGAGCCGTTGTCAGCCACGATAACGGTGCCGACCGCGGGGTCGGTATGCTCGATGACCGAGGGGAGGAACCGCCTCAGCAGTGCCTCGCCGTTCCAGTTGAGGATGATGACTGCGACGCGCGCACTCATCTCACGACAGCCTCCCCCCTGTTCTCCTCCGCATCGGGGTCTGTATCCTCCATGAGCACGGGGGTGATAGTGTTGGCCATCTCGGGAGCGGCATTCGAGAGCTTGACCCTCAGATAGTTGTCGGTGAATCCCGCCATCGTCCCATCCTCACGTGGATGCTCGACGAGCACGGGACGCACCGTGCCGATGTATCGTGTGGTGAAGTCGTTGAGTTTCTTTTCGCTCACCCTCAGCATTATGCGTGTGCGACGATGCTTCTCCTCCTGGCTCACGACAGGGGTTATGGAGAGGGCATCGGTACCCGGGCGCTCGCTGTACGTGAACACGTGCAGGCGCGAAATGGGCAGGCTCTCGACAAAACGTCTCGACTCCTCGAAGAGCTCCTCGGTCTCGCCGCGCGCACCCACGATGAGGTCAACGCCGATGAAGGCATCGGGCATGACCTCGCGTATGCGCTCGACCTTGGAGCGGAAGAGGGCCGTATTGTAGCGGCGGCGCATGAGGCGCAACACGCCGTCGGATCCGCTCTGCAAGGGGATGTGGAAGTGGGGCATGAAGGCGCGCGACCCTGCCACGAAGTCGATGAGTTCATCGGTGAGCAGGTTGGGTTCGATCGAGGATATACGGTATCGTTCGATCCCCTCCACAGCATCGAGCGCACGACACAGGTCGGTGAAGCTCTCGCCCGTCCCGCGCCCGAAGTCGCCGATATTCACGCCGGTGAGCACAATCTCCTTGCCCCCCTCGGCGGCCACGCTGCGGGCCTGCTCGACCATCTCGGCAATCGTACCCGAGCGCGAGCGTCCGCGGGCCTTCGGGATGGTACAGTACGAGCATCTGTAGTCGCATCCGTCCTGGACTTTGAGGAAGTAGCGTGTGCGGTCGCCGCGCGAGCATGACGGCGCGAAACCCGAGATCTCTGCCGTCGGGGTGTGGAACACCTCGGCCCCGCCACCCGCGTTCTCGGCGAGATAGCGGGCCAGTTCGAGCTTGCGGTCGGTGCCCGCCACGATGGCCACGCCGGGGAGCCCGGCCACCTCGTCGGGTTTGAGCTGGGCATAGCAGCCCGTGACGATGATCTTGGCCTCGGGATAACGGCGAGCAAACCCGCGTATCGCCTGGCGGCACTTCTTGTCGGCGATCTCGGTGACGCTGCACGTGTTGACCACCACGAAGTCGGGCTTGTCGCCCGCGTGGATACGCTGAATGCCCGCATCTGCAAAGATGCGGGCAACAGTAGAGGTTTCGGCAAAATTGAGCTTACACCCGAAGGTGTGGAACAGAGCCGTGCGTGAGCCGAATGTGTCTTTGTCTATCAAGAGCTTTGGGAGCTTATGAAAAATCAGTCGTTGTTGGGGAGAACGGGGATGGGACGCTTGAAGACCTCCTTGAAGGAGATGAGGGTCTCGGTGCGGCCCAGGTCGAAGCTCAGCTTGTTGTGGATGATGTCGAGCAGGTGGGTGTTGTTGCGGGCATAGATCTTGGCAAAGATGTCATACTCGCCGGTGGTGAAGTGGCAGTCGACAACCTCGGGGATCTCGCGGAGACGACGGATGACCTCCTCATGCTTGGTGGGGTCGTTGAGGATGAAGCCGATGTATGCACAGGTCTGGAAGCCTACTGCGGCGGGGTCGATCTCGGTGCGGAAGCCGACGATGATACCGGCTGCGTGGAGCTTCTGGATACGCTGGTGGATGGCTGCGCCTGAAATACCGGTCTCGCGGGCGATTTCAAGGAAGGGCTTGCGGGCGTTGTTGGACAACATCCCGAGAATTTTAAGGTCAAGGCTGTCGTAGTGCTGTCGTGCCATGGTAAATTGATGGAGTTAAGTGATTCATAAATGGTTATCCCGGTGATTTAACGTCGGGGGGAGAACACTTCGTGTGCTATCCGAGCGCAAAATTACTAAAAAAATCACAAGTTGCAATAAAAATTGATATGTTTTTTAGCACATATTGGTATTTTTAGGTCTTTTTTCATTCGGCAAGGGGCATAATCCTTGTGTATAGTGG
>CAMWXQ010000085.1 GCA_947178235.1 uncultured Muribaculaceae bacterium | reverse complement strand
CTTTTTCATATGGTAATAGAGTGGTTGGGTAAACATTGTTGCAAATATACGAAAATAATCCGAGACTGACGGGCAAAAATCATCGCGGATTTTCACCATCGGGAAAACGGAACCATTTAGGCGATTCGTATGTTTTAAGAATAAAAAACAATCACCGCTATGACACGAAAAGAACTCACCGACATCATCGCCTCGAAAGTGGCAGAAGTAATCGCAAACCCCGGCCTTTGGGGCGAAGACCCCCAGTTGAGCATCATCCCGACGACCCTCCTGGTCGGCATCGAGCGTCACCATGACGCCGAACGCGACATCGCGTTCAGCGACTACGCCATCGAAGAGGATGCCGTCGAGGACGGCGACTACTCGGAGGACGCTGCCGACTTCCAGTCCGCCTCCGACCCCGACCTCTACCCCATCGGCGCCCTCATCGACTACGCCACCAAGAAACCCGACCTCACCAAAATCACCCGCCTCGTCGCAGAATACATCCCCGAACAGGCCGAGAACCTCTACGCGGAGTAAACCCGCCCCCTCCATCCACGGAGCCGCGGAGCGGCGTGTGTAGAAGTTAACCCCGCTTGGAGCGCAGCGGAAAGTGGGGCCAGTGACACTATACCCCCTCCATGTGGTATCCAAGCTCGGAGAGTTGATTCTTTGGTGTCAACTTGGTGCATACCATATTGGCTACCATACATCCAGCTCTCCGAGCTTGGGTACCATAAGTTGTACCTGTCACTATCCTCCATCCCCATCCCCACTTTCCGCTGCGCTCCAAGCGGGGTTAGCTTCTACACACGCCGCTCCGCGGCTCCGTGGGGGCATGTTGATCCGCCCTCCCCACGAATAAATTCGTGGGGCTTTATTAGATTCGAGGGCTCCGCCCTCATACGTGGATACGACCATGTTGTAATGTGATACGCAAACATGCCGGAGGCATGTCCTACAATTTGGCACTATTCTGTGGCCTTCGGTCGTGGGGAGAGTGCTGGGTATACCGATTTTCTCGGGGTGGGGTGTTGCATTTGAGGGGGAGGTTTTGTAAATTTGCATCCTTAATCGTTTTCCCTTTGATTTCCACATGAAGATTTTCACCACCGAGAACATACGGGCCATCGACCGGGCGACCATCGAGGTCGAGGGCGTGAGCTCTATGGAGCTGATACACAGGGCTGCCGAGGGGATTGCCGGACATATACTGAAACATTACAGTCCGGCGAGGCCGCTGGTGGTGTTCGCCGGGTCGGGCAACAATGGGGCGGATGCGCTGATCGCTTCGAAGTTCCTCATCGAGGCGGGTTTCCGTACGAATATTCTGCTCTTCAACTTCAACGGCAATTCGCTCTCGCGCGACTGCCGCGCGGCCTACCAGGAGCTGTTGCAGACCGAGACCCCATTCGACCTCACCGAGATCCGCGACCGCGCCGAGCTGCCGCTGCTGACCCCGTCGCATATTGTCCTCGACGGCCTGTTCGGGACTGGGTTGAGGGATCCGCTCTCGGGCGGTTTCACGATGCTCGCGCGCACGATGTGGGAGTCGGGGGCGACGGTCATCTCGATCGACCTCCCCTCGGGTCTCTTCGGCGACTGGAACGCGAGGGTCATCGCGCGCAATGTCGTCCATGCCCATACGACGCTCGCCATCCAGTTCCCGAGGCTGAGTTTCTTCCTCGCGGACAATGCCGAGCTCGTGGGCCACTGGGAGGTCATCGACATCGGTCTGAGCCGCCGCGCCATCGAGCAGACCGATACACCATATTACTATGTCGAGCGCGAGGATGTGCGCAGTGTCCTGCGCCACCGCCAGCCGTTCTCGTCCAAGGCCGACTATGGTCAGGCGCTCCTCATCGCGGGTAGCTACGGGATGATGGGGGCAGCGGTGATGGCCGCCCGCGGCGCGCTGCGCTCGGGTGTGGGCAAGCTGACGGTACACTCGCCGCGCTTCGGGTTCAGCATCATGCAGAGCCAGGTCCCCGAGGCTCTCTTCTCGCCCGACAAGAATGACATCGTCATCTCGGACATGACGCCGAGGTTCACCTACAACGCCATCGGCGTGGGCCCGGGCATCGGGCTGAACGATGCGACGCGCGGGTCGTTCGACATCCTGGTTAAGAATGCCAAGCGCCCGATGGTGATCGACGCCGACGGCCTCAACATCATCGCGCGCAACCCCGCGCTGCTCGACCATCTGCCCCCCGGCACCGTCCTGACCCCGCACGCAGGGGAGTTCGACCGCCTCTTCGGGGCCCAGAGCTCGGCGGAGGCGCGCCTGCTGCGCAGCATCGAGATCGCGCGCAAGTACAAGGTGACCATTGTCCTCAAAGGTCACTGCACATCGACCGTCCGCCCCGACGGTAAGGTGTTCTTCAACTCGACAGGCACACCCGCGATGGCAACGGCCGGGAGCGGCGACGTGCTCACAGGCATCATAACCTCGCTCATGGCCCAGGGCTACAAGCCCGAGGTGGCCGCCGTGGCGGGGGTCTACATCCACGGCGTGGCCGGCGAGATGGCCGCGGCCACACACGGCGAATATGGCGTCACCGGGCTCGACATAGCCGAGGCCACGGGGCGCGCAATCAAATCAATCATGACGACATGAAGAAGCTCATAATCACCACCCTGCTCGCCGCCGTCATGGCGGCCCAGTCCCCGCTGACATCCGACGCACAGACCACCCAGCGCCTCACGGCCAACAAGGCGTCGGAGTACGGGCTGATCTATACCCTGCCCGTGACGCGCCTCGAAGTGACCATCGCCGCCGAGAAGACCTTCTCGACCCCCGGGGAGTTCTACCAGTATGCGGTGAAGTATCTGAACACCAAACCGATACTCGCCACAGAGACATCGTGGCGCATCACCGAGGCGGTCATCAGCCCCACGGCGGTGGCCGACCCCGCCGAGCAGTATCTCGTGACCTTCAAGGGGGGTAACGGGACATACATGACCCTCACCGCCGAGGGATTTCCCCTCAGTGTCAACGACAACGAGTATGAGCCCACGGGTGACGACGTCCGTCTCCCGCAGGCGGTCAAGGCGGAGCCGACCATCCTCGAAACCTCGGAGGCGCGCCAGGCCGTGACCCCCGAGATGATACAGAGCCGCTCGACGGCCAAGCGTGCCGAACTGGCCGCTCAGAAGATATACGAGCTGCGCACTAACCGCAGCGAGATCATAGCCGGACAGGCCGAGTCGATGCCAGCCGACGGCGAGGCAATGCGCCTGGCCCTCTCGCGCCTCGACCGCCAGGAGGAGGCGCTGACAGCGATGTTTACCGGCACACGCCAGACCTCGGTGGAGGTGCGCACCTATACCGTCGAGATCCCCGCCGACCCCGAGGCCGCGGGGCGCACAATCATTGCACGCCTCTCGCAGCTCGACGGTCTTGTGGCCCCCGACGATCTCTCGGGCGCACCCATCTATCTGACCGTCACACCGCTCGCGAAGGGCAAACTCCCCGTCAACGAGAAGGGGGAGACCAAGACATTCCCCAAAGGGGGCGTGGCATACCGCATCCCCGGCTCGGCCGAGGCGGTGCTGACATACGACGGCACGACCCTGGCCAAGAAGAGCTTCGACGTGGCCCAGTACGGCGTTGTCTTCGGGCTTGACCCCTCGCTGTTCACGTCCAAGAAGGCTACATCGTACCTCCACTTCAATCCCCTCACCGGCGGTGTGCGCGAACTGGGCACACTCTCCGAATAGTCCCCGTCCCCACAGGCATGGCACAACGGCTTGAAAAGGAGCTCGTCTCCGACCCCTCGATCTGCAACCTGCTGATGCGCGTCGGCAGCGACACGTTCGACGTGGCCCTGTACAGTGTTACGGGCGACAACTCGCTGCTCTACCGCTCATATCCCCTTGCCGACCCCTCGCGCGGGCGTGTGGCGGTCATCGAGGACACGCTCTATGACAATCCGCTGCTCCTCTCCGACTTCCGACGGACGTACTGCATCGTCGAGACGCCGCTGAGCCTCACCGTCCCCATCGAGGGCGCGGAGCCCGACTGGGAGGAGATGCGCGCCCTCTTCCGCGCCACATGGCCCGACACCGAGGGCGAGATCGCGGTGAGCCGCAACGGGACGGCCAACTCGGCCTTTGTCTACGACCTGCCGCGCGACCTCACCGGCTTCATGCGCCGCACCTATCCCTCGGGGCTGACCATCGAGAGCCATCTGACGGCGCTCACACGCTACTTTGCCACCCGCCCCGGCGGAGGCAACTCGACCCGCGCCGTGGCCAACCTGCGCCCGGGGAGCCTCGACATGATCGTCCTCTCGGGCCCGCGGCTGAGGATGGCCAACACCTTTGCGTGTCCCCACATCACCGATGCGCTCTACTATATCCTGGCTGCGCGCAAGCAGCTCGGGCTCGACGCACAGACCGACGCGATGCTCCTCGCGGGCAACCAGGGGATGCGCGAGCAGCTGACACCGATGCTGCGCAAGTACATAGCCCGCGTCATGCCCGTCATCTTCCCGCCGCAGATGTTCCGCGCGGGCAAGGAGGCACTGGACGCGCCATTCGACATGATAGTCTCACCCCTATGCGAATAATCAGAGGAAAGTACGGGCGCCGGCGCTTCGACGTCCCGACCAACATAACGGCGCGCCCCACGACCGACTTTGCGCGCGAGAATATCTTCAACGTCATCGAGAACCTCGCGGACATCGAGGGGGCGCGGTGCCTCGACCTCTTCGCGGGGACGGGGGCGGTCTCCTTCGAGTTCCTGTCTCGCGGGGCTGCGTCGGTGACGTCGGTCGAGAAGGCCCCGACACAGGGGCGGTTCATCGAGAAGGTCGCTGCGCAACTCGGCGACAAGAACCTGCGCCTGCTGCGCGCCGATGCCCTGCGCTATATCCGTGACGCGCGCGGCGGGGCGTTCGACATCATCTTCTGTGACCCTCCCTATGACCTGCCCGGCTTCGGCGAGATTCCCGGGGCGGTGCTCGCGAGCGGACTCGTGGGCCCGGGGACACTCTTCGTGATGGAACACTCGAAGGCATACGACTTCTCGCATCTCCCCCACTTCCTGCAACACCGCGCCTACGGGTCGGTGAACTTCTCGCTCTTCCTCATCCCCGACGGTGAACCGTCCGAGGAGTAGCATTGTTATAATCGTGGGTAGAAACCCTCACAATAGGTAGAATAATTACTAAAACGACTCACGATTATGAATACAAACGCACAGCAGATCATTGCAGACAACGCAGCAAAGGTGTCGGCCGAGGCCGCACAGGTAAGCGCACAGGCAGCCGAGGTTGCCGCCAAGGCTGAGGCCAAGGCAGACATCAACCAGATCAAGGACACCGTCGACCAGGCCAAGACGACCATCGCCGACAAGGCCGCCGCAGCCCAGGCAGCGATCCAGGACAAGGCCGCAGCCGCTCAGGCCACCATCGCCGACAAGGCAGCCGAGCTCAAAGAGAAGGCCGCCCCCTATGTCGACCAGGCCAAGAGCAAGCTCGCCGACGTCCTCGAAAACATCGCCGAAGGCGCCCACAACCTCTCGGACAAGCTGAAATAATAGAGTTCAAAGAAAACCGCTGCCCTCCCCCATCTATGCACGGGGGAGGGCAGCGTTGCGTTCGGGGGGGAGCTTGAAGCTCCCCAGCAGGGACAAAACACCCACGGCGCGACGGGCCGCACCCACGATGACAAAAAGCACCCTCGGAGGGCAGGGTCGTGTGGAGG